>JAVEYW010000007.1 GCA_034003325.1 Desulfobacterales bacterium | reverse complement strand
CAGCCCCTCCCATCACGCAAAAACAGCCCCTTCCTGAAATAGAGACAGTAATGAGGGCTTTTTATTTAACGATAGGGGGGTCAAAATTGGGTTATCGCAGGGGGTCAATTTTGGGTTGTCATTTCGATTAAGTAATTAAGTTAACATGGTTTTGTTTGGTTCGACCCCAAATCCACACCCAAATCCACTCAAGACCCATCAGAGTTCAAAATGAAAATTGGAATCCTAACTTTTTTCCGTTTTAACTATGGCGCGATCCTGCAAGCTTACGCGCTGCAGACCGTTTTAACATCTCTCGGGCATTCGGCTGAAATTATAGACTATGAAGCCTCCCACCGCATCGAATCCTTGTTCACTTCATGGACGAGTACAAAGGGTGTCGCCCTTAACCTCTCCACGATTTTGCGATACCGGAAGTTTATTGAGCGAAATGAGCGTATTGCCGCTTTTCGCCGGCAAAATTTACATGTCAGCGAGAAAAGGTATTATTCCAGCGAAGACCTAGAAAAAAGTCTACTCGAATATGACGCATTCATTTGCGGAAGCGACCAGGTGTGGCACCCCAGAGCGGATCATGATTGCAATCGGGCCTATTTCCTTGGTTTTGTGAAGCAAGACCAAGCGATTAAGACATCGTATGCGCCGAGTTTTGGGGTTTCCTCTGTTTCGCAATCGTTTCAGAAAGAAATACAGCCCTGGCTAACTGACATTCCAAATCTCTCTGTTCGCGAGGAGACCGGGCGCGCCATCATTGAGCAGGTGGCGGGGCGGCTGAGCGCAGTGGTGCTTGACCCTACCCTGTTGCTGAAAAGTGATCAATGGGGTCGTATTGCAGCGCCGTCAACGGTCAAGCCTCCCTATATTCTTGTTTATACCACAAGCCAAAGAGGGTTATTCCCGCAATTGGTAAAACACGTAAAAAAGACGACACGGCTTCCCCTCGTCGTTCTTTCGCTCACTGCCCTTAATCTTATTCCCATGG
The DNA here is from genome assembly GCA_034003325.1 of Desulfobacterales bacterium. Classification (NCBI taxonomy): domain Bacteria; kingdom Pseudomonadati; phylum Thermodesulfobacteriota; class Desulfobacteria; order Desulfobacterales; species Desulfobacterales bacterium. The sequence continues at coordinate 221,831 of JAVEYW010000007.1, read as the reverse complement.
CAGACCGGGTGATCTACGATGCGGGTCCATCCGAGTTTGTCGGTTTGTTTGCCAATGCAACATGCGTTTGCACTAATTCGTTCCACGGAACCGCGTTTTCGATCATTTACCGGAAGCCGTTCTGGTCTGTCCCTCACAATGCGACAAACTCGCGGGTCGCTGACTTGCTAAACCGAATCGGATTGTCAAATAGACAAGTAAGTGCTTTGGACCAGTTCCCCGAATGGCCTTTGAAAATCGATTACACAGCCGCCAATTCATTATTTGACGGAGAAAGACGGCAATCAATCGTCTTTCTGAAAACCGCGTTGCAACAACCGTGAATTTCAATGAGCCCCCTCATGATCGACCGGCGAAATCGAATATGACCCACGTTGCTTCGGAAATACAAGGCCAAAGGGAAAGAAGGCTGGGCGCCGCTTTTGGGCTGGTGTATGTGATTTCCAGTCTCAGCTCGAAGCTGTTGATCATCCCGATTATCCTGCGCCACCTCGATAGCGCCGAGTTCGGTTTGTATCAGTTGATCGGCGCCTTCGTGGGGTACCTGGCGCTGATTGATTTCGGCATCAGCGGCACTCTGGGTAGATTCACCGCTAAATATCAAGCCTTGAATGACCGCGTCCGTCAGGACAATGTTTTTGCGATGTGTATCATCATTTATGTATTTTTGGCCGCAGTAATCAGTGTCGTCGGCTTTTTTCTGTACCTTAACCTGGACACGATATTTTCGAAGTCGCTGACATCGAACGAGATGGCGGATGCCAGGGTTATGTTTATGATTCTCCTCGGCAGCATTTGCGCCACAATTATTGGCAGAGCGTTTATTGGGGTGAATGCCGGTCACGAGCGGTTTGTTTTTTCCCGGATTACTGACAGCGTTTGTATGTGGGTGAAAGTTGGCGTGGTTGCGGCCGTGCTGGCCCTGGGGCATCGAGCGATCGGCATCGTTATCGCTGAAGCGTTTATTAATGTTGCGATTCTGGCGTTGAACGCGGCCTATGCCGGTATTGTTCTTAAGGTCCGCTTTAAACTTCACTACTGGGACTGGTCTCTCTTTGGCGAGGTGCTTGGATTCGCCTTCTGGGCGTTTCTCGCCATGCTGGTGCTTCAAATCAATTTCCGTCTGGGGAGCATTTTGCTCGGCGCCATGACAACCACCAGCCTGGTCGGCATCTATGCAATCGCCTTGCAGGTCAATACGATATACAACACGCTGCCGTCGATGATTTCCAGCGTGTTTCTGCCCCGAATTACGCGATTAGTCGTGGAAGATGCGGATGGTGAGCTGCTCACACGAGCCATTATCGGTCCCAGTCGATATCAACTCATGCTCGTGGGGTGCGTCTTGGGCGGATTCATTCTTTTCGGGCGGCAATTTATTTCGCTGTGGGCCGGGCCCGAATATGTCGGCGCCTGGGCGACGGCGCTTTTTATAGTGGCTCCGGTGACGATCCCCATATGTCAAAATACGATTCTCTCTATTCTTTATGCAAAAATGCTCAACCGCGACCGGGCGCTTATCACCTTGGCCTTCGCTGTTATCAGCGGCGTGAGCGCTGTTTTCCTGATTCGTGCTTTCGGATTATATGGTCCGGCAATTGCCACGGGTTTGGCGCTGCTGATCGGTCATGGGGTGGTCATGAACCTTTACTACCATTACTATGTCGGCCTGAATATGTGGCTGTTCTTCAAAAAAGTGTCTGAACGGATTCTTACCGTCATTGTCGCAGTCACGGTCGTGGGAGCTGCCCTTGTTTATCTGCCGGTGGGTGAGGGCTGGGTTGGGCTAACGGTGCGCTTAATCCTTTTCCTTATCCTCTATGCCCTGTCGATGTGGCTTTTCGGTATGAATGAAAGTGAGCGCGCCCTCTTTCGTTCCGCATTTCAGGCTGGTATCAGGGTGACGTTCGCGGTAGGCGGAGGGGAGGTAAAAGCACGATGAACGATAGGGTGCCCGTTGAAAACTGCACAGGTTGTTCCGCCTGTGTTTTTAGTTGCCCACAGAAGGCCATCGACATGGTCGAGGATGGCGAGGGGTTTCTTTACCCGCGAGTCGACCCGGAAAGATGCAATTCCTGCGGTCTTTGTATCAAGGGCTGCCCGGTGCGGGCTGATGCCGTCGTAACATCAATGGCCATACCGACCGTTTATGCGGGTTGGACAACTGATCCCGACCTGTTGCGGCAAAGCACCTCCGGCGGCGTATTTTCGGAAATCGCCCGCCCTATTATCGAAGAAGGCGGTGTCGTGTTTGGCGCCGCGTACGATGAGAAGATGACGGTTCGGCATATGGCCGTAACGTCGTGGGGCGGTCTGCGGGCGCTGCGCGGCAGCAAATATGTGCAATCGGACGTCGGGTACTCATACCACGCGGCCGAAAAATACCTTATGGCTGGAAAGCGCGTTCTTTATTCCGGAACGCCCTGCCAGATCGCCGGACTTCAGGCTGCGATCGGAAAAGACCATGAGGGCCTTTTAACTTGTGACTTGATTTGCCATGGTGTTCCTTCCCCGAAGGTCTTCCGTATGGCTATCGACTCAATAGAAAAACACAAAAACTCAAAGGTCGTCGACTTTTTCTTCCGGGATAAGTCGTTCGGTTGGTTGTACCCCATGGTGCGAATTGCTTGTGCAGACGGCATGTTTTGTGATGAAAACAATATGGATAATCATTTTAATCTTGGCTTTCTAAAAAACATCTATCTAAGACCGGCTTGTCATCAATGCACCAGTAAGCTTGGCGACTCAGCGGCTGACATCACGTTAGGGGATTTTTGGCAGTTGTTGAAATTCGAGCCGTCACTGATAAATCGCGGGGGCACTTCGGCTGTCATTGTCAATACAGCACGGGGCCGCCGGGCAATCCAGCAAAGTGCAGGGCGTCTTTCTCTTACGGAATGCCCGTTCGCCTATGTCGAAAAAGAAAGCAATCTTCGAAAATCGGTCAAGCCTTCGCCTGAAAGAGCGGCGTTTTTTGCGGACCTCGATCGCTTGTCATTCGAGGAACTCACACAAAAGTATATAAAACCCCGAAATACCTTGGTGCGCCGGCTTGCCTATATTCGCCGGGTTTGTCTCAGGTGGCGCGACAATTGGAAATGCGCATGAGAATTCCTTCAACGCCATCCAGGAGGTTACGACCACCCCCGATGATGCGGCTTCCTTTTTTTCCACGGTTGGATATCCCATTTGCCGTCATGGGGTTGTTTTTTGTGGCGATGGCCGTTTCAGAATACTTGCTCCCAGGTGGGGCAGGGGGCGACCGGTTGCCAGTCAGGATACTCTGCGGGGCTCAGACTGCTTTCGCGCTCATGGTTGTTTTTTTTAGTCACGCGCCCACCATTCTCTCCGGCCGTATGCCTATTTCCTTTCTCCTTTTATTTATCTGGCTGTGTGTTTCAGGAATTACATATACGGACAACAAGATGATGGAGGCGGTGTACCTATGGGTCATGTATCTTTATTGGTATTCGCTGTTTCTATTCTTCTATATTCGTTCCCGTGCCCATCCCGAACGCTTGCAGATGTTTATAGTTCTGGCCGTCTGTTCATTGTTGGTATGGGTGCCTGCGTTACTGAATTTCACGAGGGTTAATGTGGAAATAAGCAATACTCCGGTGTACCGGCAGGCCCAGAACTACGCAGGTTATTACATCGTAGCCCTGTTCCCCTATGCGCTGTTACTAAAGAGAAAGACTTTAAAAATAATTGCCATTGCGTTGATATCCTATGGGGCGGTTTATTCCTTGAAACGTGGCGTGATACTGGCGTTAATTTTAATGGGGTTCAGTTCATCCCTGCTCTATTATACTATTTTTTCCAACGTAAAAAAAAAAGGCAAAAACGCCATTGCCATAATCGCTCTATGGGCCATAGCTATATCGGCTGGATTGCTATTCGTGCGCGCCAATCCAGAGGCTGTTTCTCGCCGTTTAAAATCCGACACCGGCCGAAGCGGCATTTATGCCGCAACTTTGGAGGCAATTGCAAAAGCGGATTATTATTTATTAGTTATAGGACACGGAAACCGGCAATCGCTTGCAGCGACAGGGCATGAACCGCATAATGATTGGCTTTTACTTCTTTATGATTATGGCATAGTCGGTGTGATAATTATGCTTAATATTTATAGTAGTCTAATCAGTTTGCTTTTAAAACTTTGTAAGTTAAAATCGCCTTTGGCAATACCGTTGGTCTCGGTCATCGTATTGATGGCTTGTGTTCAATTCTATAGCACCGGTTTATACGTAAAGATTTTTGGTTTCATTACAGGGGGCATTGGTATAATAGTGGGCCGTTTCTATGGCGAACCCACATCCATACAGAATTCAACTGAATTGAGTCGATCGCGACCGCTTCTGATTGGTTGTAACGCACCTATTCGTGGAGAATTGACATGAGCATAGCCATCGTTCTGCTTAAGGCGGAGGAAAATATTTCCCATCACATGGAAGCACTGCGCAATGCTATTGCTCCCAATTCAAAACAGCTGTTGCCTTGTGTATATTCTCTGCGCCAAGCGGTGGTCGGTTGGGTGCCTGGACCAGAGGTTTTTCTTTTTTATGAGAATAACGATTCCCGCATTGGTGTAACTGGCCGGGTCGTCATTTTGGGGTACGCAGTAGCGCCAGGTGCAAGTGCACCCGGCAAATTAGGGCAGATCCTTCTCAATGCTTGGAGGGAACGCGGCACTGCTTTTCTCGCCGATGTAGAAGGCTCTTTTTCCTTGTTTATGCATGATAGCCAAAAAGAGATTTCCCTTGTAGCGACGGACCCAATTTCAAGCCGCCCCTTATGGTCTACAAACACCTCGTACGGCACCGTGATTTCTTCTGATTTGCGCGACGTTTGCCATTTGTTCGATGGCAAATTGTCGATTGACAAGGCCTATTTGTGGTCATTTTTTTCTTGGGCCAAAACTGTCGGCGATCATTCGCCAATAGACGGAGTGAAAGGATTAGAGCCGGGACAAGCGATAGAATTTAAGGGTGATCGTGTAATCAGCAAGTCCTACTATACAGAACCGGTATTTAGACCGGATTTCGATCGGTCTACCCGAGAGACGGCTGAAGCGCTTGTTGAATGCATGCGTCATACCCTCGTGGATCTTTGCACCGGAAGCCGTGCCCCGTGCCTCATGCTTAGCGGTGGCCTTGATTCAAGACTGATCGCTGCATTGTGTCCTGATGAAATGGGTGCGGTCACTTTGTGCGACAGGGTCAATCGGGAAGTGGATATCGCACACAAAATCGCAAACCGCTGTGGTCTGAAACATTCGATCATTAAACGAAACATTGACTGGTACCCTTCTCTCGTGGCGAAGGCCAGCCAGGGAAGTTCAGGGTTATGGTCCTGGCTGGAGTCACATTACACGCCATTGGCGGACATGCACGACTTATTTCCATACGATGTTGTGACCTTAGGTTTCGGCGCCGATACTTACTTTAAGGGCTTACTTTTAAAGAAAGATAAAAGATTTTGGTGCGACTGGCGAAATCGTCGTGGACCAAAACCGAATTCTGACCAAATTCTTCGTCTTTTGATGGATACCCGCCAAGATAATTTTTTGGGGTACAATGTTTTGCGCAAGGAAATTCATCGAGAATGCAGAGACGCATATGTAGAAGCGGCAAGCAAAGAGATCGAAAAATGTATTCGGTGGGCGAACAATTTGCCAGACTTGTGGGAGCTTTACCAAACACGGAGTATGGTCCGCGTAAAAGAAATGCTGAATTTGGTTTGCTTTCGGTCTTTTACATCTGAAAGAAATCTATTCAGTTCTCCGCGCCTCCGAAAACTATATTTGACGATTCCTTCAGATACGCGTGCAGGCGGCCGTCTCGTACTTGAAGCATTAAAAATCGTTGGGAAGGGGCTTGCTTCGCTCCCTGATGCATCGAGCTGGCTGCCTGCCAGATTTCCCGGTTGGATGCATAATGGAGCGCTACAATGTCGCGGCAATTTATCGCGAGCTCGAGGCGCTCTTTTAAGAATCTCGTCCAGTCGTGAAGTAAGCGGGCATGGCGCATGGCAACGGACTGATCGACTGCTTGATACGAGTTCGGATTTACAACAAATTATTACTAATGTCATTGAGGATAATGAAGCGTTACCCGATAGTATTTTCGACCGCGATGTTTTGATAGAACTATGGACGAAAAGGACTAAAAATTCAGCCGAAAAGCACATGATGCTTGCTCTCTTGGTTTCATTTGGACTTTTCCATAACGAGTTGATTTCGCAGTCATTAGAACCTTAGGCGGGGCAAAAAATTTTTAAGCGTATGTAGTTATGGCCTGATCAATATCAGGCCAGATAAAAGCAATTGAAGTGGTAATATCTGAATACCGTTAGAGTAATGAACAGTTACTGGCTGAGATACCATAATCGATAAAATTTAGGTTTCCGCATGCAAAATATACTTATTCTCACCAACATCGCCCCAAATTATCGCAAGCCATTGTGGCTTAAATTGTTGCAAACCGATTCGTTTAACTGTTCTTTTGCTTATGGTGAAAATCTCTCAATAGGAATCCCGCAAATTCGAATGAAAGAGTTTGAAAATTCCAGTAAATCAAATCAAATTCAAAGGCTAAAAAATATTTGGCTAAAAAATATAATACTTTTTTGGCAATTGGGAGCATTAGCTATTATTTTGAAAAGCGATTATTCGGTGGTCGTCTTCCTTGGGGAATGTTATTGCCTTTCTACTTGGCTATCAGCCATCATTTGCAGGCTTAAAGGTGCCCGGGTTGTGTTTTGGGGGCATGGGATATATGGGAATGAATCGAGGCTAAAACTCTTCCTGCGGAAAAATTTTTACCGCCTGGCACACCAACACTTGGTGTACGGGCGGCGGGCAAAAAGATTGATGATCGCGTTGGGGTTTAAGGCCGAAGACCTGTTCGTGGTGTTTAACTCGTTAGATTATGATCGTCATAAAGCTATGCGGGAACAATACCGTACTTTGACCAAGCAAGAAGTTTATCCCTTTTTTCGAAACCAATGTCTTCCGATTCTTTTGTTTATTGGGAGGCTTACAATAAGCAAAAGACTAGATATTTTATTGCATGCTGCGAATTCCATCAACAGCAAAAAACCTTTTTTAAACCTTGTTGTCATCGGCGATGGCCCCGAACGTGAAAAACTTGAGAAACTTGGTCAGAAAGGAATTGCGGGTAAATGGCTGCATTTTGTTGGTGCTTGTTATCTCGAGGAAAAAAATGGAAGATATCTATCGGTTTCAGATCTGTGCGTCTCGCCGGGCAATGTTGGGCTAACAGCCATCCACAGCCTTAGTTTTGGCACGCCAGTTTGCACCCACAGTAATTTAAACAACCAAGGGCCAGAAGCGGAGGCCATTGTGGATGGTTATAATGGTTTTTATTTTAAAGAAAACGACGTCGCTGACTTAATAGAAGGAATAAAAAAATGGTTGTTGATCAATCCGGACAGAGAACTGGTGAGGGAGCGGTGTTTCAGGATCATTGATGCCTACTATAACCCTGACTACCAATTATCTGTCTTTAACAGAATGGTTAGCAGTTAACAACCCGAAATCATATAGTGTTATATGCTTTGAGGTGATGAACGCGTGAAGACCTGCTGCCCCCTTCCTATTATCAAAAAATACTATTAACAAAGCATCCAAAAATCGTGTTTAAAATCCTGCATATCACACCAATGGTCGGCAAAAGGTCCTTCGGTATCGGCCCGATCCCCTTGAACCTTGCCGAAAGCCAGCAATATTTGGGGCATCATACTGAAATTTGGACTTGTGACTCGAAGGCTGAAATTACAGGCGTAGCGAAGAATTCAGGGCTGGCCCCTGAATCGATTCTCACTTTCCCGTTTGTGGGGCCCGAAAGGTTGAGTTTTTCGCCTGAGATGGGACGTATGGCTGCCCGAAAGGGGTGCACCTTTCAGATTTTGCATCAACACGGCATCTGGACGGCTATGTCGCTTGTTACGAATTTATGGCGAGATCAAACAAACTTGCCAACCATTATTGCGCCGCATGGCTCTCTTGACCCATGGGCGCTGAAGCGATCCAACCTTAAAAAACAGATTGCGCTCAGTTTGTATGAGCGAAAGAATCTCGCCCGCACCTCTTGTCTTCATGCTTTGTCTCATCGTGAGGCTGATGGTTTCAGGCAATACGGCCTACAAAACCCCATTGCGGTAATCTCTAACGGTATTGCAACTTCCTGGATGATTTGCAAGGGGGATGGGAAGGCTTTCAGGCAACGGCACGCAATTCCAGAAACAGCCCGGTTGATGCTGTTTTTGGGCCGCATCACACCCATAAAAGGTCTGCTCATGCTGGTGCAGGCGTTGTCAGAGATAAAGTGGCGCCTCGGAGATTGGATGCTTTGTATTGCAGGTGTGGATGAATTCAGTCATCAGGCGGAAGTTGACGCCACGGTGCGACAGCTATCTCTGACGCAATATGTCAAATTTGTGGGGCCGCAGTTTGACCAGGAAAAACGAGATGCCTTTGCAGCAGCGGAAATGTTCGTGCTGCCATCCTACAGCGAAGGCGCGCCGGTGGCTATCCTTGAGGCTCTGGGGGCCGATCTCCCGGTTTTAACGACTCACGCATCTCCGTGGGAAGATTTATTAACCCATCGTTGTGGATGGTGGTGCGATATTTCAGTGAATGCGATAACTGAGTCCTTACAAGAGGCCATTAATCAGCCTCGCTCAGTGCTGATGGAAATGGGGCAACGAGGCAAAGTGTTGGCCCGGGATCAATATGCCTGGTCTCAGATCGCCCAGCAGACGATTTTACTCTATGAATGGCTTCTGGGACTGGCACCACAGCCCAATTTTGTGACTAAGGATTGAAACGATGAGAAGACGCAAAGATGGTAATGGAAAAAATAACCACGAAGAATCTGAAGAGCCCGAATGGACGATAGCCAATGTTTAAAGATAAAACACTTTTGATCACCGGCGGAACCGGGACTTTCGGCAATGCGGTTCTAAATCGTTTTCTGGACACGGGCATCGAAGAAATCCGCATCTTCAGCCGCGACGAAAAAAAACAGGACGACATGCGAAAGGTCTATGCCAACCCGAAACTGAAATTTTATATCGGAGATGTCCGTAACGGCGGAAGTCTGCGTGACGCAATGGTGGGTGTTGATTTCGTCTTTCATGCGGCGGCGCTGAAGCAGGTGCCGTCCTGCGAGTTTTTTCCGCTTGAAGCGCTGAATACCAATGCCCTCGGAACGGAAAATGTGCTTAGCACGGCGATCGCCACCCAGGTGGAGCGGGTGATCGTGCTCAGCACAGACAAAGCGGTGTATCCGATCAATGCCATGGGGATTTCCAAGGCGATGATGGAGAAACTGGCCGTGGCAAAATCCCGCGTGGCAAAGGATAAGCCGCTGATTTCGATCACGCGCTATGGCAATGTCATGGCCAGCCGGGGGTCGGTGATTCCTCTTTTCATCGAGCAGATTCAGGCGGGCCGGCCGATTACGATTACCGACCCGGCCATGAGCCGCTTTATGATGACCATCGAGGATGCGGTGGACCTGGTGGTGTATGCCTTTGAAAACGGAAATACCGGGGATATTTTCGTTCAAAAGGCCGCGGCCTGCACCCTTGAGACCCTGGCCAAGGCGCTTAAAAGCTTGTTGGAAACAGATACCCCCATCGAGGTGATCGGCACGCGCCATGGGGAGAAGCTGTATGAAACCTTGCTGACACGCGAGGAATTGTCGGTGGCCGAGGATCTGGGGGGCTATTTCCGGGTGCCGGCGGACAACCGGGATCTGAATTATTCACAGTATTTCAGCGAGGGCCGCGAGGAAGTCACCCTGCAACAGGATTATAACTCTCACAATACGGAACAAAAGGATGTGGAAGGGATGTGTGAGCTGTTATTGAAGCTGGAATGCGTGCGGCAGGCGATGCGGGGGGAACGGGTCGCTGCCTGATTTATTTGCCACGAGCTGCACGATGGTAAAAGGAAGCGATACAACACAACGGGCTGAATACCTGCTTATTGTGTTTGAAAAGGTGGTTATAATGAATTATGCTAAAAATCATAATGTAGGTTTTTAAAAAAGGTTTTTAACCACGAGGTGATATCATGACCCAAGTCTTGGAAATACCTGATCTTAATGTGTCGGCCCAAGATCTCAAGATAATCCTTGCGGAAGCCTTGCTTGCACAAGGATCGATTTCCCTGGGAAAAGCCGCACAAATTGCAGGATACAGCGAACGCACCTTTTCTGAACTTCTGCTGAAAAAAGGGGTGAGCCCCATCACCTTTGACGATGAACATATAGCAGAAGATATTCGAAATGCCTGAAATACAGCAAGTTATTGCCGACACCTCAGTTTTGATCGCATTTGAAAAGCTTAAACTGCTCAATTTGTTGTGCCATGTTTATGACCAAATTCTCTTGCCTTCCGCGGTACATCATGAATATTCAAGCGATTCAAAGCCATGCTTCACCATGGCCGAAGCGCCTCAAGGGGTTTCGAAGCTTTTGGAAAATGAGATCGGACTTGGCCGCGGAGAGTCCGAAGCTATTGCTTTGGCCTTTACGTCCGATGTGCCGGTTTTAATAGATGATCTAAAAGGCAGAAAAGCTGCGAGAACATTGGGCTGCCGAATAAGCGGAACGATTGGGGTTTTGGTAAAAATGGAACGCTGGGGTTTTGGTAAAAATGGAACGCCTAAGGCTGATTTCAAGTGCCTATGAGGAAGCTCAAAAATTGATGGCTATGGGGTTTCGAGTATCGAAGGTAATTTTGGATAATTTAAAAGGCTAACCATGCACATTTCATTTCATCTGACTTGTGGTGCGCTTCTGCGTTAACATATTCCCACCATCTTCGTGTTCCTCGTGCCCCGTTTTGAAATAATATTTGTAACTACTCAGGAATACAGAATTCAGGAGCCAGAATTCAGAATAATGCACTAACCGCCTGAATCTTCATTCAACTATATTTAATCCGACTGCTTTCGGTTGTTTTTATTCTGAATTCTGGATTCTGTCTCCTGACTACTGGGCAGTTACTACTATTTTATATTATTTGGTTATAAGGAGTTGGCCTTGAAAGTATTGGTTACCGGCTCAAAAGGTTTTGTCGGAAAAAATCTATGTGCGGTATTACGCCATCGTGAAGATGTTGAACTTTTAGAATATGACATTGACAACTCACTTCAGGACCTCGATTCGGCCTTAGAAAAAGCCGATTGCATCATCCATCTTGCCGGCGTAAACCGCCCCAAAAATATGGACGAATTTGAAACCGGCAATGCCGGGTCGCTGGATACAATCTGCACGAGACTTGAAACAATGGGGCGCGCCCCCAAAATCGTGCTCAGTTCCTCCATCCAGGCGGACCTGGAAAACCCGTACGGGCTCAGCAAGCGCCATGCGGAGTTGCGATTGAAGGCGTACGCTGAAAAGACCGGCGCTGCGTGCGTGGTGTATCGACTTAAAAATCTTTTCGGGAAATGGTGTCGGCCTAATTATAATTCCGTGACCGCGACCTTTTGCCACAACATCGCTCGCGGGCTTCCCATACAGGTATCTGATCCGGCCTATGAATTTGAGTTGACCTATATCGATGATGTGGTGAAAATGTTTGTCGGGGAACTGGCGGAAGGGGCGACGGGTTTCAGGTTCGGATCGGCGCTTTCGGCCCGTAAAATAACGCTGGGGGAACTTGCGGATAAGATTCGGTGCTATCGGGATGTGCGCCAAACCCTTCGGTTGCCGAATTTTGAGAGTGCGTTTGATCGCGCGTTATATGCGACGTATTTAAGTTATCTTGAAGAAGAAGATTTTGGATATGCGTTGGACGTTAAATCCGATGAAAGGGGAAGCCTGGCGGAATTTATCAAATCGCCGGCTTTGGGGCAGATTTTTGTGAGCCATACGAAGCCGGGAATCACCCGGGGGCACCACTTTCACCATACGAAGACCGAGAAATTTCTGGTAGTGAAGGGGACGGCGGTGATTCGGTTTCGGCATATCGAACGCGATGAGGTGATTGAATATGAGGTGAGGGGGGAAGAGTATCGGGTGCTGGACATTCCGCCGGGGTATACGCATTCCATTGAAAACGTTGGCGTAGAGGATTTGGTGACGCTGTTTTGGACCAGTGAGATGTTTGATCCAGGAAAACCGGATACTTATTTTGACAGGGTGTGAGTGGTGAGTGGTGAATGGTGAGGGAGGGCTGGTGGCAGGAAAGAGTGTGAAAGAGGGGGCGGTCAGAACGCACAGGGATTTGGATGTCTGGCAAAAATCCATTACCTTTGTCACCACTGTTTATAAAGCAACCGATGCATTTCCCAACAGAGAAATTTACGGGTTAACGTCACAAATTCGAAGATCAGCGGTATCCATTCCGTCCAATATTGCAGAGGGCGCAACCAGGAAAAACAAGGCGGAATTTAAACAATTTCTTTACATTGGATTATCAAGCGGTGCCGAGCTTGAGACCCAGCTCATTATCGCAAATAATCTAAAATAGTTAGAAGTAACCCAATGCAAAAGAATGCTTGATGAATTACATTCCATTTCCCGAATGATCCAGGGGCTTATTAAATCTCCTTCAAGGTAAAAATACATTATGAAAACCAACAACCACTCACCACTCATCACTCACCACTCACCGCTCACCAAGCTCAAAGTGATGACCGTCATTGGTACGCGCCCGGAGATCATTCGGCTCTCTCGCGTCATGGCGGCCCTGGATCGTTACATGGATCAGGTGATCGTCCACACCGGCCAGAACTACGATTATGAGCTGAACCAGGTTTTTTTCGACGATCTTGAATTACGGAAGCCCGATCACTTCCTCAAGGCTGCCGGTAAGTCCGCCTGCGAAACCGTCGGTAACGTAATCGCCCGCGTGGATACGGTTCTTGAAAAAGAAACACCGGACGCTCTTCTGGTGCTTGGCGACACCAACAGCTGCCTGGCCGCATACCCGGCCAAACGCCGAAAAATCCCTGTCTTTCACATGGAAGCAGGCAACCGCTGCTTTGATCAGCGGGTGCCGGAGGAGATTAATCGCAAAATCATCGATCATATCAGCGATATCAACCTCCCTTACAGCACCATTGCCCGTGAATATCTTTTGCGCGAAGGCTTTCCGCCGGATCGCATCATCAAAACCGGCAGCCCCATGTATGAGGTGATCCATCACTATCTTCCCAAAATCGAAGGCTCGAATATACTGAAAAAAATGGGGTTGGAACCTGAAAAATATTTTGTGGTCAGCGCGCATCGGGAAGAAAATATCGATGATCCTCGGCAATTCAACAAATATATTGAAGTGTTGAACGGGATTGCCGAAACGTATCACCTTCGCGTCATTGTCTCCACCCATCCTCGCACCCGAAAGCGCATTGAAGAGACTGGCGCCGCTCTCAATGCCAACATAGAGCTTCTCAAACCGATGGGGTTTAGCGATTACGTGCACCTTCAGACCAAGGCAAGAGCAACGCTGTCGGACAGCGGCACCATCACCGAAGAAAGCTCGATTCTCAATTTTCCAGCCTTAAACATTCGCAATGCCCACGAGCGCCCCGAAGGCATGGAAGAGGCGTGCGTTATGCTGACCGGTCTTGAGCCGGACCGGGTGATGGGAGGGCTTGCCGTTCTGGAGCGCCAACCCCGTGGCAAGGCGCGGTTGCTAAGACCTGTTATGGATTACGAAGTACCCAATGTGTCCGAAAAAGTAGCGCGGCTCATCCTGAGCTATACGGACTATGTCCAGCGAACCGTTTGGCATAAAGGGCCTGTGGAAGGTAAGTGATTAAAGAAAATGCGCATCCTGTTTTTGACCCAGTGGTTTCAGCCGGAGCCTTTTTTCAAAGGATTGCCGTTCGCTAAAAAGATTCAAGCGCGCGGTCATGAAGTCGAGATACTCACCGGCTTTCCGAACTATCCGGGCGGCAAACTCTACCCGGGGTACAGGTTGCGATTCTTTCAAAGGGAAATGATCGAGGGGGTGCCCGTTAACAGGGTGGCACTCTTTCCAAGCCATGACCGGTCCGGATTAAGACGGATTATAACGTATCTAAGCTTTTCAATATCGGCCCTGTTAATAGGGCCATTTATGGTTAAGAAGCCCGACGTCGTTTATGTTTACAATCTGATTACCCTTGCATGGGCGGCAGTGGTTTTCAGGAAAATAAGCGGGTGCAAAATAGTATATGATGTTCAGGACCTGTGGCCCGAATCGGTTCGAAACTCCGGAATGCTCAATAGCCGAGTGGCCCAAAGCCTTTTGGGGAAATGGTGTTGCTGGGCCTATCGTCAAGCCGATAAGATTGCAGTCCTGTCACCCGGGTTCAAAGAGGCACTTGTTAAACGGGGAATTGCCGAAGAGCGCATCGAAGTTATTTATAATTGGTGTGATGAAGCGGGTGGTACCACACAAGAAGGTGCCGGCGACTTAGCGCCAACATTCGGCTTAAAAGAAACGTTTAATATTGTCTTTGCCGGAACGATGGGGTTGATGCAGGGAATGGATACGGTATTAGAGGCGGCTTGCCTTTGCAGGAAGGAAATACCGGCCTTGCGTTTTGTTCTCGTCGGTGGCGGTGTTGAGCTTGAGCGCTTGAAATCCAAGGCAAAGGCTTTGATGCTTGAAAATGTGGTGTTCATACCGAGACAACCCATGCATGAGATGAAAAAGATATGGGCGCTTGCAGATGTATTATTGGTTCACTTAGTAGATGACCCCTTATTCAGAATAACGATCCCATCAAAAACGCAAGCATACTTAGCGACAGGCACGCCGATCCTCATGGCAGTGCGAGGGGATTCAGCCGCTTTGATTCATGAAATAGGTGCCGGCATTGTCTGCGCACCTGAAAATCCGGATGAAATGCTTCTGGCGATAAAAGAATTATATGGTATGCCGCCGGAAGAGCGAAAACGGAGGGGATTGAACGGCAAGTTATTTTATGACCGTTTTTTATCTTTCGACATCGGGTGTGAAAAATTTTTGCGGCTCTTTTCGTAGGGGATCGTTTTTGAACCAATGCCGAGATCTTCCGACTATCTTAAGCGCGTGATCGATTTGATTTTTGCATTAATTGCAGGTGTTGCCGCCTTACCCCTCTGGGTGCTTCTCCTCTTGGTCGTGCGAATAAAGCATGGCTCGCCGGTTTTCTTCAATCAGACGCGCCCCGGCAGATACGGCAAGCCTTTTACGCTTTATAAGTTCAAGTCCATGACGGAAAAGAGGGATGTAAATGGAAGGTTATTACCGGATGCCGACCGGTTAACCCCCTTTGGTAAGGTTCTCAGATCCACATCATTGGACGAGCTTCCCGAGTTGTTCAATGTACTAAAAGGCGAAATGAGTCTGGTCGGCCCACGCCCGCTTCTCGTGCAGTATCTGGAAAGATATACCCCGGAGCAGGCAAGACGTCATGAAGTAAAACCGGGCTTGACTGGCTGGGCGCAGGTGAATGGGCGGAATGCGATTTCGTGGGGGGAAAAGTTTGCGCTGGATGTATGGTATGTGGACAACCAGTCTTTATGGCTGGATATTAAAATTATTTTGATGACGGTGAAAAAGGTGGTTTTCCGGGAAGGAATTTCGGCTGAGGGGGAGGCTACTATGCCCGAGTTTTATCCGCAGATTACGCAGATTAACGCAGATTTAAAAACTGACCCTCCCTATAACAGATGAAACAGCCTAAAAGGGATGCAGAGTGGCATAAGCCCTTACAATCAAAGATTTAATCCGTTTAATCTGCGTAATCTGCGGATAGATGAATAAATGATTAAAGACGCAAGGACATACCGGATAATCGGCTGCGCCATGGAGGTCCACAAGGAACTGGGGTGCGGATTTCTTGAAGCGGTGTATCAAGAAGCTTTGGAAAAAGAATTGGCAGAGCAGGATGTCTCTTTCAAAGCACAGCCTCTTGTCGAAATTTCATACAAAGGCAAACCCCTCAATAAAACATATCAACCCGATTTCGTCTGCTTTAAAGAAATCATCGTCGAAATAAAAGCGATTTCCGGCCTGTCCGGAATCGAAGAGGCTCAACTGATAAACTACCTAAAAGCCACTGGGCTCAAAACCGGGCTATTAATTAATTTCGGCTCAAAATCCCTGGATTATAAAAGGTTCGTTTATCATCTGTGAAATCCGCGTAATCTGCGTACCCCTCAAGGGGGTATTGAACAGAATAATCTGCGGATACCAAACGTTTTTGGGTGAGAAAAACCATGAAACAAATTTTAATCTACGGAGCGAGCGGTTTTGGCCGAGAGGTGGCCTGGCTGGCGGAATCTTGCAACGTTCAGGTGACCTGCTTTATCGATGATGATCCGGCAACGCATGGAAATATCTTGAATGGAATTAAGGTCTTGAGCCTTGCCGATGCCCGGGCAACCTTTCCGGCCGCTGCTGTTGTGGGCGGCGTGGGCAGCCCGCAAACACGGCATCGGTTGATGGATAAAGCCCGGGATGCGGATTTTGAATTTACCCCGCTGCTTCATCCGGGCGTCCAAAAGTCCCGCTGGATCGAGATGGGGGAAGGAACGGTGATTTGCGCGGGCTGCATCCTCACGACGAATATTCACCTTGGCCATCATGTCCAAATCAACCTCGCCTGCACCATCGGCCATGATGTGGTGTTGGGAGATTACACCACCCTGGCCCCCGGGGTGCACGTTTCCGGCTGGGTGCATCTCGGCAAACGGGTGTATGTCGGGACCGGCACCGTCTTCATCAACGGCACGGAAAATGCCCCCCTGATGATCGGCGACGACGCCGTAATCGGTGCCGGGGCCGTAGTTACCCAGTCTGTTCCACCCGGTGAAACATGGGGGGGGGTACCAGCCAAACCCCTCCGAAAATAACCATCTGCCATCCACCTCATCAGTGGAATCTTCCGAATCCGCGAAATCTGCGAAATCTGCGGATCGGTTTTCAGCCTGGCAATCCCCAAAAATAGAAGAGAGCAAACTCACCCAATACAACTGGCTGGTCCAGCACAAAAACAACCTGCAATTGGGATATAAAACGGACATCGGCGCCTTCACCTATATCAATGCAAAATACGGCGTGACGATCGAGGACCATGTTCAGGTTGGATCTCACTGTTCCCTGTATTCCGTATCCACGATAGACCATAAAACCGGGCCGGTGCTTCTGAAGCGAAACTGCAGGATCGGCAGCCACAGCATCGTGATGCCGGGGGTGACAATCGGTGAAAATGCGGTGGTCGGGGCGATGAGTTTTGTGAACCGGGATGTTCCGGATGGTGCGGTAGTGGTTGGGGTGCCTGCCGGGATTGTCGAGAGTCGGTGAGGGAATGTGGTCAAACGCGTATCGATTTGGCTTTTCGTAACGGTAGGGTTGGTTCTGCTGAGTGAGGCAGTTTATTTTTATGCGGTGTTGACGGCCAAGCGGACGGTCGAAGCAGCGAATGCGGTGGTGGTGTTTCATGGGGCTGCGGAACGCAACAAATTGGGGTATCAACTGGCAAATGACGGCATCGCGCCGTATCTGATTATCTCCCCCGCCACAGAGAAGGTAAGAAAAAAATACGATAAACAATATTCCCGGTGCGGTGACTGGCGACACTTGGTCGAAGACCGGGCGGAAACGACCTTTCAAAACGCCCTGTTGACCCGCCGGCTGATTCGCGACCACGGGCTGAAGAAGATTGTTCTCGTGACGGATGCCTACCATATGCCCCGATCCTATGGGTTGCTGCGCTTGCTGATGATCGGGGCGGGCGTGACCATCATTTCCTGTGACACCGGCTCGAATCTCTATGCCGGAAATATCAGCACATGGTCCGTCAAGCAGGTGAAAAGGGTTTATAATGAAATGGTGGAATTTTGGGGGAGCATGGCGGAAGGGGTCGTTTACTTATTTCGAGGAGAGCTGCCTGCGCGGAATGCAAAAGCGCATCCGGTGGTTGGGATTTTGCGGTCTTTGCTTTTGTTTGATGTGGATGGCGGCGTGCCGGCAAAAGTGATCGGGACTGATTCGGACGCTTTCGAAGCGTAACAGCAAGACTTCGTGGGTAATAAGAAAGAAAACTTTTATGACCGATGCCGTTAACAAAGCAAACAACCTGTCGCCGCGACCGATGGGTCGCATTTTTCTTTCCCCCCCGCATATGAGCGGCATGGAAATCAGTTTTGTCCAGGACGCTTTTGACAGCAACTATATCGCGCCGGTGGGGCCTCATGTGGATGCGTTTGAAAAAGAGTTCTGTGCGGGTACGGGCTTTCGGCATGCCGTCGCGCTGACGAGCGGCACGGCGGCCATGCATCTTGGGCTCCGGTTTCTCGGGGTCGGCCCGGGGGATGAGGTGTTCGCCTCGACGCTCACCTTTATCGGCAGCGTCAGCCCGGTCTCTTTTTTGGGCGCCACCCCGGTTTTTATCGATTGCGACCGGGAAAGCTGGAACATGGACCCGAAGATTCTGGAAAGGGAACTGGCGCGGTGCGCGGCGGAAGGGAAATTGCCGAAGGCGGTGGTGCCGACGGATTTGTACGGACAATGTTGTGACCTGGCGCGTATCACGGCGGTTTGCGACGGATATGGGGTGCCGGTGGTGTGCGATTCGGCCGAAGCGATGGGGGCAAGCTATCTCCCGCGGGTAAGTGAGCGAGAGAGAAAAAATTCAGTGCATGCCGGGAAAGGGGCGCGGGCGTCCGTTTATTCGTTTAACGGCAATAAGATTATCACGACTTCCGGTGGGGGAATGCTGGCATCGGATGATGCGGCGCTGATTGATAAGGCGCGGTTCTGGTCGCAGCAGGCCCGGGATCCGTTTCCCCATTATGAGCATACGGAAATCGGGTATAATTACCGGATGAGCAATGTCGTGGCGGCGATCGGCCGGGGGCAGCTTCGGGTGCTGGGGGCGCGCGTCGCGCGGAGGCGGGAGATTTTTGATTATTACCGAAACGCGCTGGAAGGTGTGCCGGGGATTGAGGTGATGCCGGAGGCGGCCCATGGGCGGTGCAATCGGTGGTTGACGGTGATTCTGATTTCGCCGGAGTGGTTCGGGGCGGACCGGGAGGCGGTGCGGCTGGCGCTGGAGGCGGAGAATATCGAGTCGCGGCCGGTGTGGAAGCCGATGCATTTGCAGCCGGTATTTGATCCGCAGATTTCGCAGATTACGCGGATTTCGCAGATTGGCGCGGATTGTCGGAAGGGGAAAAGATATCCTTGCCGGGTAGTGGGGGGGTGCGTTTCGGAGGATTTGTTTGAGCGGGGGCTTTGTCTGCCGTCGGGGACGGCGATGACGGAGGCGGATTTGGACAGGGTGGTTCGGATTGTGCGGGGAACGGGGTCGGAATAGTCTTGGTCTATGAAAAAGTGTCGACTCATTATCAATGGGGTCGCATTCGCCTTTTTTATCGCCCGCATTGATCACGGGTTTCCCGGTTGCCCCTGAAAAAAGTCCTCATGACATGTTGCCGGTTCCCAGGAGAAGGCCCTTCCGGCCGATGGCCCCCAGAAGAGGTATCTTTTCTACCTTTCATGTCTTAAAACAGCCATAAGTGGGTAGTGGTTTTACCCCTTTCATACCCCCTTTTTTTCCTCCTTGACGGTTCAGTATAACCCGCGTAATTTCCACAGGTAAGATAAAATGAACCCCTCCTTCTACATTCGCCGTGGAGACATTTTAACGCAACCCGTTGACTGCCGTGTCCGTCTGTGGCCGACCAGACGGAGTTAGGCGTTTTTGACGGAAAAGCGCCCCGGAAGCGGCGTGAGCGGCGGACACCTATACGCACAGGCGGTATTATGTTTTTAAGGATAAAAAACGACCGGAATTTCTTTATCATGCTTCTGGTGGATGCGCTCCTTGTTTCCGCCGCATACTATCTTGCCCACCTGTTTCGGTTTGAAGGGGCTTTTCCCGCCGCCGTTCAAGAAAAATTCCGGTTGACGCTGCTTTGGATTGTTCCCGTCAAAATCGGGTTTTTTTTCATTTTTGAATTGTACAAGGGGATGTGGCGGTATACCAGCGTTCACGATCTCATCAGCATCGTGAAGGCCTGCGTCGTGTCTTCGGTGACGATTGGGCTGGTGATCTTCGGCATCTATCATTTCCGGGGGTTTTCCCGGTCCGTTTTCTTTATCGATTTTGTCCTGACGTTTTTGTTCATCAGCGGGTTCAGGGTCACTATCCGCTTTTTCTTCACCGCCCACTTCAACCACGCGCTTTTCCGGTGTTTCAACAAGGACTTTCACGCGCTGAAACGGCTCCTCATCATCGGCGCCGGAAGCGCCGGTGAAAAACTGTTGCGCGAGCTTATCGAGAATCCGAAGCTGAATTATAATGTCATCGGGTTTATCGACGACAATCCCGACAAGTTGAAAAACACCCTTCACCGGGTGCCTGTTCTCGGTGCGATGCAGGATCTCAACACCATCGCAACAGACTACGGCATTGAAGAGATCATTATCGCGGTGCCGTCGGCCACGGCCGCGCAAATCCGCCGCATTGTCGGCTTCTGCAAAAGCACCGGTATTCCGTTCAAGACCCTGCCCGGCATCGGGGAACTGGTGGCGGGAAAGATCGTGGTAAGCGCCATTCGCGATATCCGGTATGAAGACCTGCTCGGGCGCCCCCAGGTGTGCATCGAGAACGAACAGATCTGCGGGTACATCACCGGGAAAAGGGTGCTGGTGACCGGCGGGGCCGGCTCCATCGGCTCCGAGCTGTGCCGCCAGATCGCCCGTTTTCATCCGGAAAGCCTTGTCGTCGTGGAGCGCAATGAATCCGGGCTGTATGACATCGACCTGAAGCTGAAGGCCGATCATCCGGAACTGGCGGTGAAGGCCGTGTTGGGCGCGATTCAGAACAAGGGCATCATGACCCAGGTGTTTCAGGAACACCGGCCTCAGACCGTGTTTCATGCGGCCGCCTACAAGCATGTGCCGATGATGGAGTCGCACCCCTGGGAAGCGGTTTTTAACAACGTGGTCGGCACGCATACCATTATCGGTCTTTGCCGGTCCACGGGGGTGGAGCGTTGCGTGATCGTCTCCACCGACAAGGCGGTCCGGCCCACGAACGTCATGGGCGCCACAAAGCGGATGATCGAACTATTGACCGAGTGCTATGCCGTCGATAGCCGGTGCCGGTTCATGGCGGTCCGGTTCGGCAATGTCCTCGGCAGCGCCGGGAGCGTGCTGCCGCTGTTCAAGCGCCAGATCGAGCGCGGCGGACCGGTGACCGTGACCCATCCGGAGGTGACCCGGTATTTCATGACCATCCCCGAGGCATGCAGTCTGATCCTTCAGGCCGGTGCCATCGGCAAGGGGCGTGAAATCTTCGTTCTTAAGATGGGCACGCCGGTCCTGATCGACAGCATGGCACGGGACCTTATCACCTTGTCGGGCTTTACGCCGGACAAGGATATCAACGTCGTATACACCGGACTGCGGCCGGGCGAAAAGCTCTATGAAGAGCTCATCACCGAAGGAGAAGACATTCAGAAAACGGGCCATGCCGATATCATGGTGTTAAAGGCCGATGACTGCCTGCCCCTTCCCGAACTCAAGCGGCACCTGGAAGCACTGGTGCTGCTGGCGGAGAGGCGCGATGCCGACGGGATTAAGCGGAAGCTGAACGAAATCGTGCCCGAATATACGCCCCAGTTCGATATCCTCGATCCGGCGCTGCCATCGAATGTTATCCCCCTCACAGGGGAGCACAAGGTCGCGTATCGTGCGTGAAACGGATCGGCTGCTTCTCGATTGCCTCTGTCTGACGGAAGGTGGAGACGCAGCCCGGCTGAAGGCGCTGAGCGCCCGAGACTGGGACGATATCATCGCGCAGGCCGTTTGCCATCTGGTGTTGCCGCAGCTTTATCTGGGGATAACGCGAACCGGTGCGCAGGCGGCGCTGCGGCCGGCGCTTTTCGGTCGAATGCAGCAACTGTATTTCCGGAATCTCGCGGCGAATGTCCGGTTCTATCATGCGCTGTCCCAATGCCTGGGCGTGCTGACCGCCGGGGAAATCCCGGTCGTGGTCCTGAAGGGGGCGCACTTGGGCGAGCTCGTATACGAGAATGTCGGTGCCAGGATCCTCTCGGATGTCGATCTCATGGTTCGGGAGAAACATCTTAAAAAGGCGCAACAGTGCCTGATGCGGGCCGGTCTCTACCCGACAAAGGGTGTGCTGAGTATCGATCTTCACTGGTATCTCGACACGGATTACCCGATTGACATGGCGGGTGTCTGGGAACGAACGCAATCTGCGCGGATTGCCGGGCAAAGCGTCCGGGTGCTGTCTCCGGAGGACCTGCTGCTGCATCTGTGCATGCATCTGGGCTCACATCATCAGTTCCGCCGGATCGGGATCAGAACCTTTTGCGATATCAGGGAAATTGTTTTCCGCTACGGAAACGACATCGACTGGGATCGCGTTGCGTCGCGGGCGGCGCAGTGGCGGATGGGAAAAGCGCTGGGACTGACGTTGGCGATGGCAAGAACCCTGCTGAAGGTTGAGATTCCGGATGCGATGTTCGGAGCATCGCTTTCCGGAAAAAGCGACAGGCAGGTCTTTGAGCGGGTGCTGGTCAATATCTTCGAGGACACGCCTGAAACGCAGGCGCCGGCGCTTTCGCCCTTTTTCTGGGGCATCTGGACCTCGGAATCCTTACCGGATAAACTCAAAAACCTTCGGGCCGTGCTGGCGCCTTCCCCGGCCTTTGTTTCTCAGAAATACCCGGCGCCGTACGGCTCTTTTCGAAATTATCTGTTTTATTTCATACGGTTTAAAGCCCATATGCTCAGATACCTGGACGCCACATGGCGAATGGTGACCCGGGAAAGCAGAATGCAGGCGGTCTTCCGGGCGGAGCGGCGCAATTCGGCAATAAAAAATTGGCTGGTTGAAGAAAATGGCGGGAGGCCGTGTCCCGGCCGGGTGGTAAAAGACAGTGGACAGGATCTTGCATCTTAGGTATCCTTGCCGATAGAACAACGGTAAGGATCTGTCGATTGGAAAAAAGCAACCATTACAACACCCGGATTCTGGTCGTGGATGATGACAGGGATGCCGCGGAGAAGCTCGTAGCGCATCTGTCCCGCCTCGGCTACCCTGCGACGGCGGTTTGTTCCGGCAAGGAGGCCTTGGCTGTTTTCGGCCCGGGTCGGTTTCATCTGGTGCTCTCCGAGCTGAAACTGCCGGATATCGACGGCATTGCGCTGCTGGATGCATTGAAACGGCGGGACAAACGGGTTGTTTTCATTATGGTCGCAAGCCAAGGCACCATCGACGACGCTGTTCAGGCACTTCACAAAGGCGCTTACGATGTTATCACAAAACCGCTCAACATGAATGACATCGCGCTTCTCCTTCGAAGAGGGACCGGGCACTACGCCTTGTCCGCAAAACTCCACAACTATCGGAAATATGCGCTCATTCTGGCAGCCTCGTTGCCCCTGTGGCTCCTTCTGGGATTCTGGGCCGTCAGGCTTTGGTGAATAGGCGATAGGGGGCCGCTGCAGAAGGTTGTTGGCCGCCAAGCAGCCCGGCTTCCCAGCCGCCCGGCTTCCGGTTTCGCCGGATAAGGAATCAAATTGACGAACTGCGTCTTTTACAAAATTGCCGGCATTACGATTCGGGTGGATTCGGATCTGCCCATTACCCCCTCGACGTTTCACCCGAAGTTTAAAGCGTTTGAAACCGACGGCCGGGGTGAAGACACCATCTATCTCCACCATCATTTTGAGTTGCCGTTGCTGTCGTCGAGGCCGCAGAGCAGGGAACTTTATCGAAAACCGCCTTGGGTGATTTCCCGGAGCGCTGATGCGTATACCTATGCGTGGATTCCCCAGAGCGCGGATGACGACGCGGACCGGCAGCGCATGGCGGTCTTTTCTCTGGATCACACCCGTTCCGATTTTTACAATGATGAGGTGGGCGAATATCAGTTCCGCACCGGCGATCTGGAATCTCTGACGCTGTTTCCCACGGACCAGATTCTTCTGGCCCGGATTCTGGCGGACCGGAAAGCTTGTTTTGTTCATTCGGCCGGTATTGTGCAAGATCGGCAGGGGTATTTATTCGTAGGCAAATCCGGCGCCGGGAAATCAACCATCACGCAACTGTTTTCCGGTCAGTCAGAGGTGTTATGCGATGACCGAAATATCATTCGACGTTGGCCCAAGGGGTTCAGCGTCCATGGGTCCTGGAGCCACGGGGATATTCCCGATGTTTCTTCCGGTGATGTGCCGTTAAAAGCCATTTTTTTTCTGAACCAGGCGAGCCAAAATCACCTGGAGCTGATGAAGAACCGTTGGAAAATCATCCAAAAACTGCTGTCCTGCCTGATCCGGCCCTTTATTACGGCGGATTGGTGGAAAAAAACGCTTGATTTGGTGGAAGTGATTGCGAATGAGGTGCCGTGTTATGAGCTTTATTTTGATACAAGTGGAGAGATAGTCGAAGCGGTTTTAAGTGTTACCTGTTGACTTTTTTTACTTAGAACGAGGGTGGATGGGATGGATGTGAATATGAATGCGGCGTATCGGCCTTCTGAACATGTGGTGGTGCGGAAAATCGAAGGCGAGATTCTCATTGTGCCGGTTTCGGCCGGTGTGGGTGAATCAGACGATGACCTTTATTCATTAAATGAGACGGGAAAAGATGTCTGGGCGCTGTTGGACGGCACGATGTGCATCAAAGATGTCGTGGCGCGCCTGTCCCAGCAGTATGACGCGCCGGTATCTGAAATCGAAACGGATATCCGGGATCTCATTGCTGACCTGTTGCGGCGGAGAATTCTTGTGTGAGCCCATTCCGGCAAGAAACGCTTCCCGGGAAAAACCCCTTCACTTCGGATTCGGGATTGGGTGAGCTTTTGTCGGCCGTGATGGCAAAAGGCGGATATTTTCGGTTTAAAGCCAGGGGTACCAGCATGCATCCCTTTATTCGTGACGGCGATGTCATCACCTTGTCTGCCGTAACGGCCGGCACAGGCCTTCACGTGGGAGACATTGCCGCTGTTCTTCACCCGGTTTCGGGAAAACTGATCGTTCACCGGGTCATTCGAAAACGGGGAACCCGGGTTCAAACCAAAGGGGATAACAGTAAACTGGCGGACGAATCGGTTCCCGTCAGCGCTGTTTTAGGCCGTGTCAGTCAAGTGAGGCGCGGCGGCTCCAATTGTTATAACCGGACGAAAATAAAGGATCTGCTTGCGGCATGGTTCTCCCGCCTCGGACTGCTGCCTGGCCGCTTGTCTGTCTTCTTTCATCCTTAAGAAATAACACAGCCGCATTCGCCTTAAAACGCAACACTTGAGACCTTTTTTAATGCCCCAAATACCATTAAAAGATTTCCCGCTGTGGCAAGCCCGGCCGGACGGCCATGCCCCGATGATCGCGATGAATTTAGAGATTACGGCGCGGTGCAATCATGACTGCCGGCATTGTTACATTAATCTTCCGGAAGAAGACCGGGCGGCAAAAGCTTCCGAGTTAAGTTGTAAGGAGATTGAAACCATCGCGGATGAGGCGGTTTCCCTGGGGGTTCTGTGGGTCTTGATTACCGGCGGAGAGCCGTTGCTGCGGGAAGATTTTGCGGAGATATACCTGGCCCTGAAGAAAAAAGGGCTTTTGGTGTCGGTGTTCACCAATGCCACGTTGATCACGGAAGAGCATGTGCGGTTGTTTAAAGCCTATCCGCCCAGGGCTGTAGAAATTTCGGTGTACGGCGTGACGCGGGAAACCTATGAGCGGGTGACCCGGCGAAAGGGCGCTTTTGCGGCATTTAGCCGTGGGCTCGGGTTGATGGCGAAAAACGCGCTTCCGGTAACGTTAAAAGCCATGGCCATGCAATCGAATTTAAAAGAAATGGCGAATATCGCGGCCTTTTGCAGAATAAAAAGCAGCAACCCCTTTCGATTCGATCCGTTGCTGCATCTTCGGTATGACCGAAACCCGTTACGCAACAAGGAAATCAGGGCGGAGCGATTGACACCGGCCCAGATAACCGATCTGGAGCAGGGGGACGCCGCGCGCAAGATAGCGTTAAAAAAAGGGTGTGAGCAGCTCATGCTGCCGTGGGTGTCGGCGCGCACGGATTCGGCGCTTTTTATTTGCGGCGCAGGAATCGGAGAATGTACCGTGAGTGCGGACGGCCGATTTCGACTGTGTGCAGCGTTATGTCACCCGGATTGCCAGTATGATCTGAAAAGCGGCAGCCTGACCGAGGCGCTGACGCACGTGGTGCCGCGCATTCGGGCCATGCAGTCGCAGCAAACGGCCTATTTGGAGACTTGCCGAAAATGCAGCCTTATCAACCTGTGTCACTGGTGTCCGGCACATGCTTTTCTGGAAACCGGGGAATTGGATTTGCCGGTGGATTATTTTTGCGATGTGGCCAAGGCGCGGTGGGCGGTTATCGACGTATCGAACGGCGGGAAGAGGGGGTAGTTTTTTTGTTTTATTCGGCAGAGGACAGTGATTTGGCGGGTAATTTGCCTGACTTAACAAAGATAGTGTTACCGGTGAAAGGAGCGAGAATGAACAGTAAAAAGAAAAAATGGGCCAAACCGGAATTGTTGGTGTTGGTCAAAGGAAATCTGGAAGAAAATGTGTTGGCGGTTTGCAAAGCGGCGCAGGGCAGCTGCCCTTACAAAGCGTGCAGTGCGCTTAACGGCCGTTGTGACGGCATTGGCGTGAGCTGATTTTTATCCTTTTTCAGATGAACATTGAACCCATCCGGCGTTGCCGGATTATCAGGAGAAATGGCGATGGCTCGGTTGACTAAAACGACATTGTGTAGCGCATTGATCGCTCTGTTCTTTTGCGCACCGGCATTGGCGGTCACGTTTACAATGGGTGACAACTATCGTGAATGGCCGGGTAGTGAAACCGCCTTGAACGCTCAAGACGCATATGGCAACCCGGAAATTTTAGGCGCTGGTATTATAATTGAAAACGGGTATTTGAAACAGATTAGCATCAAATTTTTAGCGGAGCAGGGAATCGGCCTTTGGTATCAAGGCGATTTTAACTCCTTGTTTATTAACAGTAATGGAACAGGGGCCACGTTGAATGATTGGGACTATTATGTTCGCGGATATTTGCCCGGTGCTGAGTTTAACTCTGCCTCCTCTTCAGAGGCCGACTTCGATGACTTTGAGACAGTGGGGTATTCCCTTTCCCCGGCGAATTATGCTTACACCACGCCCTCATCGTTAAGTCATGCCGGGGGTTTATTATTTCGCGATGATCATCCCAACGGGCTTGAAGGCGTGGGATCATCGCTGGTGCCAACAGCGGGTCTTCTTGCATCAGCGATTCTTCCGGATAAAGATCTGATCATATCGGGAAATACGAATACTATAGAAATTCAGTATATCTTTTCAGATAATGCGATCGCAATGGGAAGCAGCTTTGCTGTTGGATTTACGCCTTACAGTGCGGGAGATGTTTTTCTGGCGCCTGTGCCCGAACCGTCGGCGGTTTTTCTGATCGGTACGGGCATCGTGTCGATGGGCCTTTGTATTCGGCGCAAAAAAAAGCATTCCGTGATTGGCTGACGTTTCCATCTTGCCTTTTGATCTTGCCCGAAAGCTGAAGCATATTTTAAGGGTGGATCGCGCGGTGCGTCTCGCCTGGGCCGCCGGCCCCGGATGGGGCGGCGCGAGCCTCGTGTTGGTGGTGATTCAGGGGGTGTTACCGCTGGCGGCGCTCTATGTGATGAAGCTGCTGGTGGATGCGGTGGCAGGCACCCTATCCCGTCCGGAAAGCGGGGCCGGAAAGGAAATCGCCGTGCTGGTTTGTGCGGCCGGTGCGGTGGCCTTAATAGAGGCGGCCTGCCGGTTCCTGGGTGATATGGTAAAGGAAGGGCAGGCTCAGGCCGTAACGGATTACATGTATCACCTGCTTCACGCCAAATCCGTTTCAGTGGATCTCGGGTTTTATGAAAACCCGCGGTATCTGGACACGCTTCATCGCGCGCAGGAAGAAGGCCCCTTTCGGCCGACACGGATTGTCAACACCCTCTTATCGATGGGGCAGAGCAGTGTATCCGTACTTGCCGTTGCCGCCTTGTTGTTCTCCCTTCATTGGGGGGTGCCGCTGGTTTTGATAGCGGCCGCCTTGCCGGGTGTATTTCTACGCATCAAATATTCCCAATTGACGTACCGGTGGCGCGAGGCGCAAACCGGAACCGAAAGAAAATCCCGCTACTATAACTGGATGTTGACGGGCGATGCCCATGCCAAGGAGGTTCGACTTTTCGGCCTTGGGGCATACCTCATGGCGCGGTTCAATGCGTTGCGAAAAATACTTCGAGAGCAATTTGTGGCGCTGCATAAAAAACGCGCTGCTGCGGAATTTTTAGCGCAGACGGGAAGTATTCTGGCTGTTTTTGCCACCTTGGGCTATCTCTCCTGGCGGGTGAGTCTGGGGGCCGTCACGATCGGTGGTATGATCATGTATTTTCAGGCGTTTCAGCGCGGCATGGGGCATTTCAGGGAGTTACTGGGGGGCCTTGCCGATCTGTATGAAAACAATCTTTTTCTATCCAATTTTTATGACTTTATAGACTATCAACCGCAGGTCGCCGCGCCGGCGGTGCCGCTGCCGGTGCCCGCAGTCATACAAACCGGAGTGGTCTTTGATCAGGTCGGCTTTCGCTACCCGGGTGCTGGCAAGGATGTATTAACGGAGGTCTCCTTTACGCTTTCTCCGGGTGAAGTCGTGGCCTTGGTCGGTGAAAACGGATCAGGTAAAACCACGCTGGTAAAATTATTGTGCCGCCTATATGATCCGTGCCGAGGTGCCATTACAGTGGACGGCATCGATATCCGCTCTTTTGATCCGAATGCTTTCCGGAATCTTATCAGTGTCACGTTTCAGGATTTTATGAAGTACCAGCTACCCGCTTCGGAAAACATTTGCTTCGGGAATATCGCGTTACCCAAGGAGGGCCTCGCCATAGAAAAGGCTGCCCGTGCCGCAGGTGCCCACCATGTCATCTCCGGGCTTCCTGCCGGGTATGACACCATGTTGGGAAAATGGTTTGAAAACGGGGAAGAACTCAGCGTCGGCCAGTGGCAAAAGGTGGCCCTGGCGCGTGCGTTTTACCGCAATGCACCCATTCTTGTTCTGGATGAGCCGACCAGCGCGCTGGATGTTCAAACAGAATACGAAGTACTTACACGCTTTCGCTCACTTTTGAACGGCAATAGCGCCGTCCTCATCAGCCACCGGTTATCGACTATTCGCATGGCGGATAAAATTCTGGTCCTGGATCAAGGAAGGATATTGCACATTGGGACGCATGACGAGTTGACGGCGATTGATGGCGTGTACGCCGAAATGGTTGGGAAAAATATCCGGCCTTAAGTAGAAAAGCTTCCTGTCGCAAATATTTTAACGCTATTAAAAGGAGAGTTGAACATGAAAAAACAAACGTGTGCGATTTTGGTTTCCTTCTTCATGTTGTTAGTTTCTTTACCCACCCATGCCGCGGACAATCGGCAAGCCGCACATGAGGAAGAAATCATGTCTACCGGAGAAGTGGATCAAGCGGTAGAAGATACGGGATCATATGGTATGTCAACGGATGATAGGTTGTACGCATCCAACAGTGTGTTGGAAAAGGAAAAATGGAATTTGAGCGGTTGTGACACATTTCAAGCTGACTGCTGCGACGGCTCGGTATATAAACCGCGCAAACCCCAATGCGGTGGCTGGTCTAATAGCTGCTCATGTCAATAAGGTGATTCTATTTTAATGAACCCATTACCTATCATTGCGATTACGTTAGCACTGCTCTTTTCCAATTTGGTTAACGCTTACGCCGCCGAAACGAACTCAGGCGGCACCATCAGCGGCGCTGTATTTGAGCGGGCCGGCGGGTATTGCCATGGATTTCTATCTGTGGCGGAACTTTATTCGGATAATATTTATTATTCGGATCGGGATAACGCGTCGGATACTATCACGCGGATTACGCCCGGGGTTTGGTTTGTGCTGCCGGGGGGAAAAGAACGGCTTCCGGAAACGGCCACGGCTAGTATTACGCCCGGTGGGGTTGTCATTCGCGGCGCCGGGTCCGAGTCCTTTCGGCGGCTTCGGGCGCATTTGTTTTACAGCCCGGAATTTGAGGTGTATGCGGATCACTCGGGGGAAAACACGCAGCGGCACCTGGCTGAAGGATCGGTGGCCTATAATTTCAGCGGCGGGCTCACGCTCGGGGTGAAAGATCAGTACCATTATACCAACGATGAGCGGGGGGCGGGAGTCACCTCCGCGACGCTGGCGCTGGATAAATACAGCAGTAATCTTTTCAGCGTGTTCGGCGCGTATCCGATCTCGTCGAAACTGTCGGTGGAAGCGGATTATTCGCGTTTTTATGTGGACTATCTGGCCGGCCGAAATGACTTTCGCGACCGGAATGACGCTTCGGCCTCAGCCGCGCTTTTTTTTCAGTTATTTTCAAAAACCGCCCTGTTCGGGGAGTATGAATACGTCGACATCGTCTATGATTCCGAGAATGTCTGGGATGGCGATGAGCATCATTTTTTCGGCGGGCTGCGGTGGCGAATGACCGGAAAGTCAACCGGCATGATCAAGGCCGGATGGGGCTTGAAAAACTATGATATAGACGCTTCGGAGCAAGAAAATATCGGCATTTTTCAAGCGAAGATCGATTACGCGTTTACCGCCTATACGGGAATGACCATCAGTGCTTACCGGCGCACAAACGAAAGCAATATCGAAACCGCTGATTACACGGTCACGGACAACCTGAGCGTGACTTATAGTCAGAGAATCAGAAAAAAAATCAAGGCGAGTTTCGAATTGGCCTATACCCGGGACAGTTATAACAGCAACCGTATGGGGGAAAATGTGGCGGGTGACCGGGAAGATGAGATTTATGATATCGTGGCCGCGGTCAACTATGCTTTCCGAAAATGGATAACCGCAGGGGTTGAATATACGCACGCCGAACGCGATTCAAGTTTTGAGGATTATGAGTATAGCGTCAACGAGTTTCTTTTCAAGATCAGCTGTTCGTTGTAACAAAAGGAAACAAAATGAAGAAGGTCGTATTTGTCACGTTTTTTATGGTGGTATGGTGTATCGCATTGCCCATGAACGCGCAACAATATGTTGTCGGAGAGGGCGATGTGATGAAGATCACCGTCTATGATCATGCCGACCTCGCGCAGACCGTGCGTGTAGACGGAGATGGCACCATTATGGTTGCGTTTTTGGGAAAGGTGCCGGTCAGCGGGTTGACGGTGACGCAGGTATCGGAAAAACTCACGCGGCTTTATGCGGATGGGTATCTCATTGAGCCTCAAATCGGTGTTTTCATGGAGGACTTCAGCAGTAGAAAAGCAACCATTCTCGGGCAGGTTTCAAAGCCCGGATTGTATGAAATCCGTCAACATATTACTTTTCTGGAGCTGATTTCAACCGCCGGCGGGCTGACGGCCGATGCGGGCGATATGGCGGTGATTAAGCGAAAACAGAGCGGTGATGAAAAAGAACAGATCATCAAAGTCGATCTGAAGCGGCTGGTGCAGCATGGCGATACGGCCCTGAATATTCCCATCGAGGCGGGGGATAATATCTACATTCAGAAGGCGCAGATGGTGTACGTGAACGGTGAGGTGAAAAAGCCGGGCTTATACAAATGCGAAAATGAAACCACTGTGATTAAAGCCATTACCCTGGCTGGTGGATTCACGGACAAAGCCGCCGCAACGCGGGTAAAAATCATTCGAAAAAAAGACGGTACGGAAACGATTCTCGAGAATGTGAAAATGGATCGTATGGTTTATCAGGATGATGTGCTCGTGGTTCCGGAGAGTTTTTTTTGACGCGTAACACTTCTTAATTTTTGGAAACGAATATGATTGAAACTGAAAAAGAGGCCCATCTTCGCGATTATCTGAGAGTTGTCTTAAAGCGAAAAAATACGATTCTGGCGGTTTTTATCATCGTTTTTACGGCGGTGCTGATCAAAACCTACTCCGACACACCGCTCTACAAAGCTTCCGCAACGGTGTTGATAGAAAAAAGCGAGCCCACCCAGATTATAACCAACTATGCGTATACGCCCTTTGATCCGGAATTTCTGGAAACGCAATCGCATATCATCAAAAGCACCTCGGTGGCGGAGAAGGTGGTGCGGTTGCTGGATCTGGAAAAATCTTACGATTCTTTCAGCCGGCAACATGCCAAAAGGCTACCGGTTGTCGACAGTGTCAAGACCTGGATCGATTCACTGGTAAAGACGATCAAGTCCCTTTTCGGCGTAACGGCGTCAGAGGCATCCTTTGCGGAGGGGTCTGTTCCGAAAACCGGGCGATCTAAAACGGACGAAATCGCGGCGATGATCAGCGGCAACATCGTTGTTTCTCCGGTTCGGGACAGTAAAATTCTCAGCATCAACTTTACCTCTCCCAATCCGGTTCTGGCCTCGCTGATTACCAACACGGTCGCCAAAGCCTACATCGAGCAAATTCTGGATATGCGCATGCAATCCTCTGGGTACAGTATCGGCTGGATGACCCGGAAGGCCGATGAAGAGCGCAAAAAAATGGCTGCATCGGAAAAAGCGCTTCAGGATTATATTCGGGCCTCGGATATTATCACCATTGAGGATCGGCTTGCCATTTTGCCCCAGAAATTGACCGAACTGAGCCAGAACCTGACGCAGGCCCAGAGCAAAAGAAGAGAAATTGAAGCGCTCTATGCCAAGGTGTCGGTGATATCCAACCAAATGGACGAGGCGGAAACCATTTCCATCATCGCGGATAATCTCACGCTTCAGTCCTTGAACCAGCAGATTCTAAAGACGGAACAGAAAATAGTGGAGCTGTCCAAGAAGTGCGGGCCGAAACATCCCATTATGAAAAACGCCCAAAAGGAGCTGGCGGTGTTCCGGCAAAAACGGGAGCGGGAAATCACCCATATTATCAAAAAGGTGGCAAACGAGCTGGAATTGGTAAAATCGGCGGAAGAGGATTTCAAACGGCTTCTTGCGGATACAAAGGCCCAGACCGTCAATCTCAATGAGCGATTTATTCAGTACGGAATGCTTCAGCGTGAAGTGGAAACCAACCGCAATTTATACAATGCGCTTATGGCCAAAATAAAAGAGCAAAGCGTGACCGAGCAGATTCAGACGGTCAATGTCTGGGTCGTGGAAGAGGCGAAAACGCCGGAGTTTCCCTCCTCGCCGAATATCAAGCGGAACTTGTTGCTCGGGATTTTCCTGGGCTTGATCGGTGGGGTCGGCCTGGCCTTGTTTCTCGAGTACCTCGATAACACCATCAAGCTGCCCGAAGATGTGCAGGATGTCTTCGGTGTGCCGGCCTTGGGGCTGGTATCTTTGCTGAAGGAAAAGGAAAAAATTCCGGAAAAAATGATGATTACGGATAGTGCCTCCGCTTTTGCCGAAGCGTTTAAATCCATTCGAACGGCGGTGCAACTCTCCTCTCACGATGCGATGCCCAAGCAGATACTGATCACGAGCACAGCACCCCAGGACGGCAAGACCACGATCGCGGTCAATTTGTCGGTGGCCATGAGCCAGATGGAAAAACGCGTGCTGTTAATCGATGCCGATCTTCGCAGACCGAGCATTCATAAGATTTTCGAGTTGGAAAACACCAAGGGCCTCAGCACATTTCTTACGGGTGTCAGCGATAAGGACATCATTCAAAAAGGCCCGGCGGATAATTTTTTTGTGATTCCCTCGGGCCCGATTCCGCCGAACCCCTCCGAATTGCTGGGGTCCGAAAGGTTTAAAGTCTTATTGGCCTATCTCAGCGAAAAATTTGATTTGATCATCATCGATTCGCCGCCCTTGCTGTCCGTGGCCGACGGCCTCGTAATCAGTAAGCTGGCGGCCGGCACGATTTTGGTGATGAGATCAGGTAAAACCACCTATGAGTCAGCCTATAAAGTTTTAAAATCTATGGAAGAAATTGAAACAAAAGTCCTCGGCGTCGTCATCAATGCGGCTGACCTGAAGAAAAGCGGATATTATTACTATAATGATTATTCGTATCATTATTCGTCGGAGGATGGCCGGTGAGAGGCGGCCGTTGCAGCCATGAGCGGTGATTGATATTCATTGCCATATTTTGCCCGGAATCGATGACGGGCCAAGTTCTATTGAAGCGTCTGTCGAGATGGCGAAAATTGCAGCAACGGACGGGATCGAAACCATTGTCGCCACGCCGCATGTGCAAGAGAAAACGCCGTCCGTATCAGCGATTGAGAGCGCGCTTGCCGCCTTGAATGAGCGGTTGAAAAGCGAGGGCATTCCCATCCGCGTGCTTCGCGGCGCCGATGTTCCCTCGCATTTGAATCCGGCGGATCTGCGCCATCGGACAATCAACAGTACGCGGTATATCCTGATTGAATTTCCCCACTCCCATCTGCCGGCAAGCGCGCGGGAAACTTTGTTCAATCTTTCGGTTCACGGGTACCGGCCGATCATAACCCATCCGGAACGCAATTCGAGTGTGATACGCAGGCCCGAAACATTATTGAATCTGTTATCGTCCGATGTGAAGGTTCAGATTACGGCCGATAGCCTGACCGGGCATTTTGGCGCCGATATTGCCGCCTGTGCCCGTTTTCTTCTAAAAAAGGGGGTTGTCGATTTTCTGGCAACCGATGCCCATAGCGCCACCTATCGTCAGCCGGTGCTCTCCGATGCGGTCAGGATAGCGGGAAAAATCCTGGGCAAGGCCAAAGCGGCCCAACTCGTCACGACCAACCCCGCCGCCGTCATTGCCGGCCGGTAGAAGATCTTAACGCTTATTCATATTGAACACTTCCGGCCACCCCGGTGCCGCCTGATGAAAAAACTGATATACCGCCTCTTCATCTTTCTTCTCATATTTGCCCCCCTGGCCTTCGGTGCGGTGGAATCTTGGGCGCTTGCCGTCATGGAGGGGGCGGCGCTGCTGATTCTTGCCCTATTATGGGTGCAGCGAAAGGATGAGGAAACGCAATGGGTCGAAGTTCCGGGCTTTTTGCCGCTGATGCTTTTCCTGGGGTATATTTTGTTACAGTTGGTGCCGCTGCCCGCTGTGCTCATAAAGCTGGTATCGCCGTCAACCCATCGAATCTATGCCGATACGGTCGGTATATTTGATCCGAAGGCCTGGCTGCCGCTTACGGTGAATCAAAAAGCCACCCTTTCGGAATTTTTCCTATTTGCCGCCTATACGGCGTTATATATATCGACCGTTCAACTCTTGACGGATCAGACGCTGCTGAAGCGGACCGTTTATATACTGGTTGGATTCGGAGCGGTCTTTGCTTTGGTTGCCATCGTACAGCATATTACCGCTCCCGAGACGATGTTCTGGTTCCGATCGGTTCCGCGCACATCCGGTTTTGGAACGTATGTTAACCGAAACCATTATGCCGGCCTGATGGAAATGCTGATACCGATTGCTGTCAGCTTGTTTCTGCTCATGAGGCCAGTGGTGTGCTATACGAGCCTTCGGGAGCGAATCGTTGAATTTTTCAGCCAACCCCGGAGCCACACATACGTGCTTATCGGGTATGGCTGTATTTTGATGGCCGCCTCGGTTTTTGTGTCCCTTTCCAGAGGGGGCATTTCGGGCCTATGCTTGGGCCTTAGTTTATTGGGTGTGCTGCTGCTGATCAGAGGCAAAAACAAGAAAGCCGGAATTAGCCTTTGTGTCTTGTTTATCGTTGTTCTCTTTTCCGTCGGCTGGTTCGGGTGGGATCCGATTTTCGATCGGTTTCAGAAAATTCGGAATATAGACGGTGATATCGCTGACAGCCGGTTGTTGATATGGCAGGATTCAATTCGAATAATGACGGATTTTCCGATTTCCGGAGCCGGTTTTGGTTCCTTTGGGGCGATCTTTCCGGCGTACCGAAGCTTTCCAGGCGGCATGACATTCTCCCACGCGCATAACGATTACATCGAACTGGCTACGGATGGAGGCCTTATTGCCGTTGTATTGGCATCCTGGTTTCTGGGGATCGTTTTTCTGCAATCATTTCGAACAATTAAAAAGCGTCGGGAGCCGTTTTCAGTTTATATTTTTGTCGGATGCGCAGCGGGCCTTTTTTCAATCCTGATTCACAGCCTAACGGATTTTAATCTGCATCTCGGTGCTAACGGGCTTTATTTTTTTCTCATGCTTGGCATTCTGGTTTCAGCGGCTAATACGCGGCTTCGCAGCACACAAAAGGCCACATTGCTTAAAGCGGTCAATAATGACCCCTGGAAGCATATCGCCATTCCTGTGTTTTTGATCCTGTTGAGTGCGGTGACTTTTAATCTCGGGACGCACACGGGGGAACGGTTTTCTGCACCGCTCTGGAAGATTTTATTCAACAAAGAAGTTACTTCGGAGCAACTGGCGCTGATTCATGCCAATCTGGACAAGGCGGCCATTTTTGATCGCTTGCATGCAATGTATCCGCTTTTAAAGGCCAATACGATTATGCTTCATGATGACAATCCAGAGACGGCGTTGCCGTTTTATCATAAGGCCATCCGGCTGGCGCCCTCAAACGCTCTTTTTCTGCGCGAGCTGGCGCTCTTTCATGCCGCGCGGGGATCGGACGGGGAAACGGCCGATAAGCTGTTTCGGGCCGCCATTCATTATGGCCCGACCGATTCAGATGGATACAAGGAATACGGCGTGTGGCTAATCAACCGGCAGCGTAAGGAAGAAGGCTTTTTAATGATCAAAAAGGCCATCTCGATCGCCCCCTCTCAAACGAAATCCTGTATGGCGCTTATGTTGGAAAACAAGCTGGCGCTAACGGACATCCCGCGGGTGTTGCCGGACAGGGTGGCGCCGCATTTGATCTATGCGGCGTTTCTGGCAACTGAGGGGATGGAAGATCTGGCGGCGCGGGCCTTCGCAACAGCGCTTGATCAAATAAATAATGAGCCGGTGATCACCGCCGGCTGGTTCCACCAGGTGTGCGGTTACTACCGGAAACGAAAGCAATATGATAAAGCCCTTGGGGTGATGCTTGCAGCGATTCATCATTTGCCAAAGGATGTTCGGGTGCGGCTGGAAACCGCTTCGTTATATGAAACGCTTCAGATTACCTTTCGCGCAAAAGAGGAATACACCCATGCTCTTTTTCTGGAACCGGACAATAAAGAGGCAAAAAGACGGATGGAAAGTCTATTAAATCTTAACAGCTAACTTTTGACACGGAACACTTGAACCCCCCCAAAGCACTCGCTGCCGATAGCGGCAAATGCTTTGGGGGTTTTTTTGTTCCTGAACCAGAGAGCCGGTTTCAATGATCATGAAGATCAACCCCCATTTTCCCGAAAATGGGGTTGAGCCGATCCATGGCAAGGGCTTGGTGCGCTTTGACTGCATCCTGAAATAAAAACCAATCCGTCTTTTCTATTTCAACATCCTCGCGCCAGTGACAAAGTCCGCTATGAATCCGTGCGATCACATTTTTCTCGATGGCGTTGTCAAACCACTTGGTTTCGTCGAATTTTTCAAGCCAGGGAGCCAATGCGAGGTATTGACGCATGCGATTCTCGCGATACCAATTCATGGCGCCGGAAAAGAGGGTACCCATGGCATTTGCGAGTTTTTCACACAGCGTTTCCCAATTCATCTTGGGTTTCCGGCTTTTCAACGGATCCGACTGGCGGTACTTTTTATAGATCTTCTCCGCAGCTTCAAGAAAGCGGGCGGTGTTGTTGATTTCACCTTCGACCAGCCGGTTATCCTCCCACCGGTGGCTCGGCCAATCGGGGTGATGCTCTGCGTCGGCATGGCCGATATCGGGCTTTATATCGAGGCCGATATTGTTGAAATAATCGTACCAGCCCACAAAATTTTGATGCGCCCAGGTGTCCGCGTAGGCGTGGGTTGCAATGCCGATGCGATGCAGGCGGGTTTCATCCTGAACTTTCAGTGCCGCATCGATCAGGTCATTGGCTATCTCATTGTCGGGTGTCGTAACGAGTAAGTGCATTTTTCCGTCTTTTCTTCGGGCTGTCTCGGCGTCATAGTCTCCGGGAATGAAGTGAAACACCGGATAGATGCGCATCAGATGCCGCCTTGGCTTTAGAATGTTCATGGTCTGAGAAATATAATTTTCGTAGATTTCTTCGGTCCGGCGGTCCTTGACCCGAAAGGTTTCATCGTTCTCGTCGGTGTACTCGCAAGCGTAAGCGATGGTTCGGGCCTCTTTTTGCGTAAAACCGGCCGCATACGCGATAATGCCCGTCATATGGAAATGAAATTCCGTATCCATTCAAACCTCCTAACCGTTTATGCTTCCCGTATCCTCTTGAAGTTATGCCCATCCGGAACCGGCGTCTTTTTGCCCGTAACGGCGTCCCCGTTCTTTTGTTAAATTACCTGATTCCGAGCAGGTGCCCCTATGCAACCATTGTCAATCATAACTACTTGTTTTTAGATTAAAAGTATTTCTCAGTCAATCAGTATTGCATCGACAAAACGCTTGGGGGCGGAGGTTTCCGACAGGGAGGGGTTGATGTTGCGGCACGCCCCTTCGGCCGGCAGACTCCAATAAAAAAAAGACCGTCTTCAGGGCGGCCTAGGGGGCTGGCTTGACGGGAATTAAAAAAAAAGACGGATTATGAAAATTTTTCTTGAAATTCATTCATAAATGGGTAGAATCCGCCCCAACCAAAAACTAACCAACGAGGATTTATGTTTTCCTAAATCAGCGCCGCTCCAAAAACGGCGCTTAAAAAAGAAGGGTGCTGTTTTATAAGGAGTGATGCCAATGATGCATACCAACGTCGCTACCCGGGAGAGGGTGCCGATTGATTCGGTCGGTGCCAATAGATCAATTTCCAAATGGCCCGCATACTGCCAACCCGAGAGTCAAAAAGAGCCAAAAGATCACTTTATTAAACGTGATGGACTCGAATGTGCCGGATCTCATCTGATCATTGATCTGTGGGGAGCGCAACATTTAGATAATCTGGATGTGATGGAAGAAACTTTCCGTAAGGCGGTTGAGGCCGCCGGAGCGACGTTGCTTCATATCCATCTGCACCATTTTACGCCTGAAGGCGGTATATCGGGCGTGGCGGTGTTAGCGGAATCCCATATCAGCGTTCATACCTGGCCGGAGCGTCAGTTTGCGGCCTTTGACATTTTCATGTGCGGCGAATCGGAACCGAGAAAAGCCTTGGAAATTATTACGCGCAATTTGAATCCCGAACGCGTCACGGTTCATGAGCACCTCAGAGGAGCAGTTGAACATGATGAAGCCGTTTGTTGAAACGCTGTATGATGCCTATGGACAACTGTTTTCCGTGGACAAGGTCTATTACGAACTTCAGACCGAGCATCAACATCTGGTAATATTCCATAATGCCAAGTTCGGCCGGGTGATGATCCTGGACGGGATTGTTCAAAGCACGGAGCGGGATGAGTTCATCTATCATGAGATGCTGACCCATGTGCCGATTTTCGCGCACGGCCATGCGAAAAGAGTGCTCATTATCGGCGGCGGCGACGGCGGCATGCTGCGGGAAGTGCTGCGGCACAAGGATGTGGCGCATGTCACCCTCGTGGAAATTGACGGGGAACTGGTGGAGATTTGCCGTGAGCACATGCCGAATCATCACCAGGGCGCTTTTGATGATCCGCGCACCCGAATTGTGATTCAGGACGGAATCGTGTTTGTCAAGGAAAACACGGAACAGTTTGACGTCATCATTACCGACTCCACCGACCCCATCGGGCCGGGAGAGGTTCTGTTTAAAGAAAATTATTATGCCGGCTGCCGGCGCCTTTTGGCTCCGGGCGGCGTTCTGGTCACCCAGAACGGGGTGCCCTTCATGCAATTGGATGAAGTGGTCAACACCGATAGAAACCTGTCCAAGGTGTTTAAGGACTGGGGGTTTTTCTCTGCCGCGGTTCCCACTTACGTGGGGGGAATCATGGCCTTTGCCTGGGCATCGGATGATCCGCAGTTGCGCCGGGTACCGCTTCAGACCCTTCAAGAGCGGTATGCAGCCTCCGGCATAGAGACGCGATACTATAACCCGGAAATTCATCAGGCGGCGTTTGCGTTGCCTCAATATGTCAAAGCCGCCATAGGAGCTGCCCCGAAATAATGATGCCCTCAATCGTTAAAGACGAGCTGTCGTGGCATGATCAACTGATTGTGGAAGCCGAGACCTGTCGCAGGGTTTCGGAAAGTCACGGCACTCCCCTGCTCGTGCTTGATTGTGAGACGTTACGTCGTAAATTCAGAGCATTATCCGATGTGCTGCCGGGCGTGCAGTTGTACTATGCGATCAAAGCCCTGCCGCATGCGTCCGTTGTGGCCACGCTGCATCAAGAGGGGGCTTTTTTCGACGTGGCCTCGTTCGGGGAAATTCGGCTCCTTCAAAGCCTGCATTTAGACCCTCGGCGCACTGTTTTTACGCATCCGATCAAACGGGATGCGGATATTCGAAAGGCCCTTCGGTTCGGGTGCACCACCTTTGTCGTGGATAACCCCTTGGAGCTTGAAAAATTTCAAGTGTATCGCCATCGGGTCGGGATTTTGCTGCGGGTGAGTTTCAGGGGCAAGGATGCGGTCGTCGATCTTTCCAAAAAGTTCGGTTGCGCACCCGCCGAAGCTTTGCATCTGATCAATCAGGCCAGAAACATGGGGATTCACATCAAAGGGCTGTGCTTTCATGTGGGGTCTCAATCCCGGACGCCGGATGCCCATGTCGCCGCGATTGAATCCTGCAAAGAGTTGATCGCGCGGGCCGAGGCCATGGGGGTGACGATGAGCGTCCTCAACATCGGCGGCGGTTTCCCGGCGGCCTATGAGGCGGACACCGCGGACATCGGCGAATTTTGCGCACCGATTCGCGCGGCGCTTGGCACCCTGCCCGAGCATCTTCGGGTCATCGCCGAACCGGGCCGGTATCTGGCCGCGCCTTCGGTGACGGCGGTAACCAGCGTTGTGGGAAAGGCCTATCGAGAAGGGCGCTGGTGGTATTACCTTGATGACGGCGTTTACGGCTCCTTTAGCGGGCGCATTTTTGATAAGGCGCAGTACCCCATCACGGTGCTTCGAAAAGAAAACGCGCAATATCCCAGCGTGCTGGCCGGTCCGACGTGCGACAGTGTGGATGTGATCGCCGAAGATATTCTGCTTCCCGAGCTTGAGCTGGGGGATCTTGTGGTCGCGCACATGATGGGCGCCTACACGATCGCCAGCGCCACCACCTTTAATTCCCTTGAAAAAGTCGATATCGTCATTCTGAACGAAAAAAAGAATGATGCCGGAAACATTGCCTATATCGGATAACCGGCTTCATCTTCCCTGCCACGGGCACCCCGCAGATGGCTTTGATTCCATTGAAAGATGCCGTACGGAATTAAAATCGCTCGATCAGCTTATCGATCAAAAAGGTGCTCTCCCGCATGGCCTGTTCGCTGAAGGGGCCGAACCATTCGGCAATTTTGGCGAATTCCTTGTTAAAGGTCTCCTTGCCGCCCTTTTCAAGCATTTCGATGTTATCCATCATGGAGGCGACGTAGGCCTTTAGCAGCTCGATCCGCTCCCTGGAAGCGAAGATGATTTCGGCGTAAAGGGCGGCGTCCTGAGCAAAGAGTCTTCCCACCATGCCGAGTTCCAGCCGGTAGATGGGACTTGAAAATTCAAGCGATCTTGCGAGATTCAGGCGGCGCTGCCATAAAAACTTGCCGAAGGTAAAGGTGGCAAAATGGCGCAACGCTTGAACAATGGCCATGATGTCATCATGCTCCCGGGGGGTGGTCTGCACGAGGATGGCCCCCCAGAGGATAAACTGATCGATCAGCCATTGGCAGGCCGCCATTCCCCTGCCGGGGGTTACGGCCACGATCTGTTTGTCCATAATGGAAGTGGTCGGGCCGAATAGCGGATGCAACCCCACCACCGGCCCGGTGTGAGCCGCGAGCATGGCCGTCATGGGCGGCCCCTTGATGCTGGTCAGATCCGTAAGAATGCAATCGGGCGGCAGATAGGGGGCAATTTTTTCAATCACCGAAACCGTGACGTCGATCGGGACGCTGATGATGGCCAGATCGATTCGATCGCAAAGGGCTTCTATGTTCGGCCAATCCGTGCTTCGCATGCTTCTGACTGAATAGCCGGCCTCTCTGAAATATCGGGTGAAATATCTTCCCATGCCGCCGCTTCCCCCCACGATAAGGACCGTTGCGCCGGGCCGGGTTCCCTTTTCAGCGATTTTGGCGGTTTGTTCCACACGGGACTGGTGAATGATACAACGGAAAAGCTCTTCAAGATAATCCGGATTGAGCCCTGCCTGAATGCCTCTGGCACGCCGGTCGGAAATCAGATTTTCTTCCCGGGCGGGGTGGTAAACCGGAAGGTTGTGGGTTTTTTTCAGGGCTACCACCGCATTGACTTCCTGCTGGCGTTGCGCCAGAAGTGAAACGATTTGCCGATCGATGGCATCGATATTATTCCGCAGGGCGCTCAGGCTTTCGGCGGCCGCTTCGGGAATTTCCGAGGGGGTGCAGATCGCGCTATTTCCCGATGGTATTTTTTCCATAAGATGAAATTAATCGCCAGTTAGGGTTTTTTTGAAAATCTGGAATCCCCTTATCATTTTTAGCCTTATGCTGACAAGGGCCAGGGGGTGGCCAATTTTCAAGGCTTGCGTGGCATATAGTTTTTTCCCAGATTGCCGGGAATCATCGGCAGGGATTCGAGTGCCGGGGGCTCAAACCCGAAGACCACGGCCAGAAAGGTCAGAACAATGCGAAATGTGGCGCCATACAACGGTGCGGTGCCGTTATCGATTGGGGGAATAAAACACGGATGCTCCGCCGGAAGGGGTGCTAACGTGTTTCCCATCGTACGCTGGTCGTACCGAAAATGAAGCCGGGCGTAATGATTCGGGTTGAAAAAATCCCTTAACGGCAGATAAATGATTTGCGCCACCTCCGGATTCAGCTTGAGGCGTTGCAGCCGGCCGAGCCATCCGACCGTTGGGAAAATGACCCGATGAAACAGGATCAACTTCTCCGAGGGCATGGGGCCGAGAAAATCGATTCCCAGCGGGTTCAGTCGCATTTCCTCAAAGCTTTCCCTGAGACCGGTGGCCAGAAACAGCGCCATTCGGCGCGCGGTGTCCGGATACCGGCGTTGCCAATAAGACCAGTGCGGCCAGCGGGATAGCGGCATTCCGGGCAGTTTAAGCAATCCCGCCAAAATCGGGTCGAGCCGTTCCATGATGCCGCCGCCCGGAAAACACAGATCTCCGGCTTGACGAACCAACTCGGAGCGTTCGTTTAACACCAGACAAGGTTCTGCGTGTGCCCGGCCCGGCAAACGATGCATTTCCAACAGGAAGAGAATCGCAAAGGAAGGAATCGATGTGTCGGCATATGTTTCG
This sequence comes from Desulfobacterales bacterium, assembly GCA_034003325.1. Lineage (NCBI taxonomy): Bacteria > Pseudomonadati > Thermodesulfobacteriota > Desulfobacteria > Desulfobacterales > Desulfobacterales bacterium. The sequence goes on along the minus strand of JAVEYW010000007.1, from coordinate 178,423 downwards.
CGCAGTTTGTGCCGCAGGCAGGCGACCTGCAGCCGATCACAAATATGCGATTTTAACCGGCCCGGATCTTTAATGAAGGGTTCAAGCGGTATCACGTTAATGGTTGCATCCTTGATATTCCGGTTTCGTCAACCGGCCGCGCCTTTCGGCGTTTTCGTGTTCATACCATTCGGTTTCAACTTATTGGCGTCACCTTTAATGAAATCTCACTTTGGGAAATTCAAGTCAACCTTTTCCGAACTCCGGGCAGTTCCACATGCAACCTGGAACTCTTGCCCCTGCAGGGGTGCCCACTATACCGATCTTTTGCGCGATCTCCTTAGTAAATTTTGATTCCTTAAGCACGGTTTCTATCCGGAGGGTTTGATTTTTTCATGCGATTGTATTATCACTCTGAAAATTTTAATAAATACTCGAAAATACCCGGGGGTCAAATAGATTCCGGGGATCTTGGTGGAGAGAATGATGCAGGGGATAGCGGGGCTTTTGAAGATGATAGCGGTTTTGGTTGCCGCGATTTTTATCGGGAACTGGTTTTTGTCGGAATTGAAAAAAGCGCGCGTGGCCGGCGCGCCCTGGTATCGGCCCTATCTGACGGTTCCGGGCATTATGATCATTATTGCCTTGCTGTTGCCGGTTATCCTTCGATTGCTGGGCATTGTGTGATAGAAGTAACGATTATGCACCTTTGCAGTTTCACCGATTATAGGTGCAAAGCCGGGGTGATTATGGTATGAGGCGGCACATATTTGATTAACCGCCTGTTTACGAAAAGGATAAATATTATGGCGCAAGGCAATCAGGGAATCGATTTTACGGTAAACCAAGACAATCTCTACCGGGAAGAGAATATTACGGATATGAAAGTGGCCTCCATTCGGCGGCTGGTGCCCATCAAGCCGGACGGCTCACGGGATGATAGCCGCACGGAGCAATATGTCGGCTCCACGCAACTGATGAGCCCCGAAGGGCCGCTGCCGCTTCAGGCGATGCTGGAGGCCAATAGCTTCGAGGAAGCGCTTCACGTCTTTCCCGCGGCGATGGAAAAAGCCATGGCGCAAATGATCGAGCAGTTCCAGAAAATGCAGGAAATGCAAAAAAAACAACAGCAACAAAGCGATTCTCGGATTATTGTGCCGGGGCGCTAAAACGAATTCGAGCCGATGGCGTTTGAGACAATCATCGCGAAACTGGTGAAGGCGGTTTCGGCGCTCAGTTTCTCCTTGCCCGTCACGCATGTGTATAATCCCTTGGTATATGCCCGCGCGCCGCACGAACATTATCTGAAGCGATACGGTCGTGCGCCGCGGGAAGTCTTGCTGTTGGGTATGAATCCGGGTCCATGGGGAATGGTCCAGACCGGGGTTCCCTTCGGCGAGGTGGCCGCCGTGACCGAGTGGCTGGGCATTCGCGCACCGGTGAATCAGCCCGCATCCATGCATCCCAGGCGGCCGGTGGAGGGATTTGCCTGCAAGCGAAGCGAGGTCAGCGGCAGACGGCTGTGGGGATGGGCGAAAAAGGAATTTAATACGCCGGATCTTTTTTTCAGCCGATTTTTCGTCGCCAATTACTGCCCGCTGGTATTTATGGCGGAAAGCGGTAAAAACATCACCCCGAACCACCTGCCCAAATCGGAACGCGAGCCGTTATTGGCCATCTGCGACCGGGCGCTTCGCGAGACCGCCGCCTATTTTTCTCCCCGCTATGTGATCGGTATCGGTGAATTTGCCGCGCAACGGGCGGCCATCGCCCTTTCGGACACGAAGATCACGGTTGGGAAAATCACACACCCGAGCCCCGCCAACCCAAAGGCCAACCGGGGATGGGAAAAGATCATTTCAGAAGAGTTCAGAGCGATCGGGATTATCCGTGATTAAGTCCGCCGTTGCGGGAATAGGAGCCGGTTGCGTCCGCGGCGGACCATGCTGGCGCGTGTATTCATACATCACCAGGGACGCCGCGATGCTCACGTTTAAACTTTGCACCTTTCCCAATTGCGGAATGCGAAGGGAAGCGATGCCCTCATAGTCAAGCGGGTCAAAGCTGATGCCGAACTCCTCATGGCCGAAAATAAAGGCGCTGTTTTTCGGCAGGGTTGTTTCGGGCAGCGGCGTTCCGGTTGATGGATCCAGCGTGAAAAGCGAATAGCCGCGTTCGCGCAAGGTCTGGTAACACGCATCAAAGGTGTCGTGAAACCGGGCCGGCACCCATTTAAAGGACCCCATGGCAGGCGTCGGGTCGAAAAAGGGCGTGCCGATGACATGCACTTCGTGAGCGCCGAAAGCCTCGGCGCTGCGGAAGATCTTTCCAATATTGAAGGTCGGTTTTAACTGGTCGAGAACGATAATGTATGCGTATTCTCCGGGCGTCGCGAGAAGATTTTTCCTGCGGTGGCGCTCGAAACTGCGAAGCGCATGTTTTCGCTGGTTCTGAAGTCTTCTTCTGAATTGTCTGATGGTCATTCGAAGCGTTTCCTTGCCGTTTCCGAACGGGCAATCGTTAGGGACTGCACGGGTGAATGAAAGGGCTTATACCGCATGGCGCCCTTCAGGGCAAGCAAGACCGGCGAATGCGCCGAGAGCAGCTTGACGGCGGTGTTCGGGTTGATTATGATGGCCGCACCCTAATTATTTTTTGATGACACCGGAGACGATTGCATGAGTCAATACGGGACACAAGTTCTTGAAACAGCCGAATTTTTAAAAAGATATAGCCGCAATGCGCCCTTAATCGGCCTGATGACCGGCACCGGGCTGGGAGAAAGCACGGCGAAGGTCGAAATCGATGCCGCGTTTGCGTACCGGGAAATTCCAAATTTTCCGGTTTCCACGGTGGAGAGTCATGCCGGAAGGCTGTTGCTGGGGCGTCTGGCCGAAAAACCGGTGATAGCGATGCAGGGCCGGTTTCATTTATACGAGGGTTATACTTCCCGGGAAGTGGCGTTTCCCGTGCGGGTCATGCAGGCTATGGGTGTAAAATATCTTATTTTGTCCAATGCGGCCGGCGGGCTGAACACGGCCTTTTCACCGGGCGATCTGATGGTCATCGCGGATCACATCAACCTCACCGGCCATAACCCGCTGATCGGGCCGAACGAAGACGGCTGGGGAGAGCGGTTTCCGGACATGAGCCGGGTTTATGACCCGACGCTCGCAGCCCTGGCGCGACAGGTGGGCCGGGCCTGTGGCGCCGGCATGCAAACCGGGGTTTACGCCGGATTGATCGGGCCTTCTCTGGAAACACCGGCGGAGGTTCGGTTTTTAAGCACCATCGGCGCCGATGCCGTGGGCTTTTCCACGGTACAGGAAGTTATATGCGGCGGCCATGCCGGTATGCGGATTTTGGGGCTTTCCACCATTACCAATGTGCACACCCCCGATTCCCCTCAGCCGGCGTCGGTGGCGGACATCATTGCGTGCGCCGAAGGGGCGGCGACGAAAATGGGAGAGATGATTCAGGAGGTAATCAAACAAATCGATGAATGAGACTCCGCTGGATCTGCTGATTTCAAATGGCACCGTGCTGACGATGGATTCGCGCGCGCCCTTAATCGAAAACGGCGCGGTGGCGGTTCAAAATGACGGCATCGTGTGGGTGGGCCCCGCGTCAAATAGCCCGTGGAAAACCGCGAAACGGCATATCGACGCACGGGGCGGCATTATCATGCCGGGATTGATCAATACCCATACCCATGCCGCCATGACGCTTTTTCGGGGCATTGCTGACGATTTGCCGCTCATGAGCTGGCTAAATGACCATATTTTTCCGGCCGAAGCCGGTCTGACCGAAGAAAAGGTGTATTGGGGCGCCCTTCTGGCCTGCGCGGAAATGATACTGTCCGGTACCACCTGCTTTTGCGATATGTATCTCTTTGAGGGCGGGGTGGCGCGGGCTGCCGCGGATGCCGGCATGCGGGCTATTGTGGGAGAAGTGCTTTTTGATTTTCCGTCTCCCCATTACGGTGAGTTGGAAAAGGGTTTTGCCTACAGCCGATCCCTTGCGACCCAATGGAAGGATCATCCCCTGGTCTCTATCGCCATAGAGCCGCACTCGCCCTATTTGTGCGCGCCCGATCTCTTGCAGCGGGGCCATTGGATGGCCGAGGAGATGAATCTTCGGTTGGTGGTTCATGTGTCCGAAACGCAGAGCGAAGTAGAACAGATACGGGGAAAATATGGGGTGACGCCCGTGCGCCATCTGGCGAACCTGGGCGTGCTCTCCTCCCGACTGCTGGCCTGTCACTGCGTGGTTCTGGAAAATGAGGATATTTCACTTCTAAAGGCCCATGAGGTAAAGGTGGCCCATAACCCGGAAAGCAATATGAAGCTTGCTTCGGGCATCGCGCCGGTGCCGCAGCTCATGAATGCGGGCATTTGCGTGAGCCTTGGCACGGACGGGTGCGCTTCCAACAACAATCTCGATATGTTCCGGGAGATGGATACGGCCGCCAAACTTCACAAGGTTCATGCGCTCGATCCCACGGTCATGGCCGCGGCCGATACCCTTCGCATGGCGACCCTGAACGGCGCGGCCGCACTGGGGCTTGATGCCGTCACCGGGTCCTTGGTCGCCGGGAAAAAGGCGGACATCATCGTGATCGATACCCGAAAGCCCCACCTTACGCCCATGTACCGGCCCGAATCCCATCTGGTGTATGCGGCCTCCGGAAGCGATGTGATGCATACCATCATTAACGGCCGGGTCGTGATGGAGAATAGACATCTTCTGACCATGGATGTGAATACGGTCATGCAAGAGGTGCGGGAAATCGTAAAGCGGTGAGCATGGCCCCCACCTTAAGGGGGGAAAGACGGGATCGGTGAAATGATGCATGTTGACACATTGATAACCAATGGCACCCTTGTCACGGTGAATCCGGATTTCGACATCATTGAAAACGGCGTCATCGGGATTCGAGAAGGGAGGATCGTTCATATCGGTGAGGAGAATTCCATCCCTTTGGAAGCCGGGGAAATAAGGAATGCGCAGGGCGCTATCGTGCTTCCCGGCCTGGTGAATACGCACACGCATCTTCCCATGTCGCTGTTTCGCGGGCTTGCCGATGATTTGCCGCTGATGACGTGGCTGAACGAGCACATGTTTCCGGCCGAGGCGGCCCACGTGGCACCCGATTCGGTTCGGGCCGGGACGTTGTTGTCCTGTGCGGAGTTGCTTCTTTCCGGCACCACCACCTGCTGCGATGGGTATTTTTTTGAAGATGTCGTGGCGCAGGCGGTTTTGGAAGCAGGCATGCGCGCGGTTTTGGGCCAGGGCGTCATCGATTTTCCGGCGCCGGGCGTACCCGATCCCAGGGACAATGTGGCCCATGCGGTTCGGTTTATGGAAAAATGGCAAAACCGATCACCGCTAATTACCCCTTCCATCTTTTGTCATTCGCCGTACACGTGCAGCGCCGATACCATTCAAAAGGCCAAAGCCGCGGCCGAGGCAAAAGGGAGCTTGTTTCAGATTCACGCGGCCGAAACGCAGACGGAGTTGGTTCAAATTCAGGAAGCGCACGGCGCTTCTTCCATCGGCTACCTGAATCGGCTGGGCGTGCTGAATGCGCGAACGCTTCTGGTGCACACCATTTGGGTGAATGCGGAAGATATCGCCCTTATCGCCCGACAAAATGCGCCGGTTTCGGTTACCACGGAAAGCGAGATGAAACTGGCCTCCGGCATCGCCCCCATTTCCGCCTTTCTAACTGCCGGCATTACCGTAGGACTCGGCACGGACGGCTGCGCCAGCAATAACAACCAGGACATGTTTCAAGAGATGGACATGACGGCCAAGCTGCACAAGGCACATCTTCTCGACCCGACCGTCCTGAATGCCGAAAGCGTGCTGCGTCTTGCGACCCTGGGCGGTGCTGCGGCGCTGGGAATGGCGGATAGTATCGGCTCTCTTGAGGTGGGAAAACAGGCGGATCTTATTTTGATCGATACCCGGCAACCCCATCTGACCCCGATGTACTCACCGGTGTCCCATGTGGTGTATGCGGCCAAAGGCGCGGATGTGCGCGAGGTGATGGTGGCGGGGAAATGGCGGGTGAAAAACGGAAAGCTTGTGGACCTTGATGTGGAAGACATTCTGAAGCGAGCCAGTGCGTGGGGGCGCGTGATCGCGCGGGGCAAGTCATGACCAAAACGCAATTCATCGCAGCGGCGGGTGGGAATACGCCGGTTGATTTACTTCTCACGAATGCGCGGATCGTCAATGTTTTTTCAGGTGAAATGCTTCCCGGAAATATTGCCATTGCCGGATGCCATATTGTGGGCATCGGAGACTATGCGGCGAAACAGGTCGTAGACCTGAAAGGAAAAATCGTTGCGCCCGGATTTATCGATCCCCATCTTCATATCGAAAGCGCCATGGTGAGTGTAAGCGAGTTTGCCAGGGCCGTGCTGGCAAGGGGTACCACCACTGTGGTGGCTGATCCCCATGAAATCGCCAATGTTCTGGGCATCGCCGGGATTCGGTATATGCTTGACGCCGCCGAAGGCCAGCCGGTCAATGTGTATTATACGCTGCCGTCCTGTGTTCCGGCGACTGAATTGGAAACCGCCGGTGCTCGTCTTGCGGCCGGGGATCTATCGCCTCTGATGGCGCACGAGCGAATCCTCGCGTTGGCCGAAATGATGAATTTTCCCGGCGTGATTCACCGGGATTCTGCCGTTCTTGAAAAAATCGAGATAGCAGAAACGCACGGCAAAAAGGTCGACGGGCACGCCCCCGGACTTTCCGGAAAGGCGCTCAATGCCTATATCGGCGCCGGCATCGCCAGCGATCACGAGTGCACCAGCGCTTTAGAGGCCCGGGACAAGCTGCGGGCCGGGATGCACATCATGATTCGCGAGGGCACCGGCGCGAAAAATCTTTTCGATATTCTTCCCTTGGTCAACGCGGGCGACTGCCACCGCATGATGTGGTGCACGGATGATCGTCACCCGCAGGATCTATTGGAGAAAGGGCATGTGGATGACCTCATCCGCCGGGCGATTCAGGCCGGGCTTGATCCTGTTACCGCCATTCGAATGGGCACGTTGAATCCGGCCGAATATTTCGGCTTATCGCATTCGGGTGCCATCGGGCCGGGCAGAAGGGCGGATCTGGTGGTTCTCTCCGATCTTTCAAATCTTAAGATCGAATCGGTTTACTCGGGCGGCATTTTGTCCGTCGAGAATGGGTATGTCCTGCCGGGCATTTTGTTTCCGACCCTTCCGCCCCCGCCGCCGGCCATGAACGTGGGAATCAGCAAGCCCGATTTTTCCATTCCCCTGGCAGGGACCGATATTCGCGTTATTCAAATCATTCCGGATCAGATCGTAACCACCGCAGCCTTTGTGCCGGTATCCGTTAAGGAGAACAGGGCGGTGGCGGATACCCGTCGCGATCTGTTAAAAATCGCCGTCGTGGAGCGTCACAAGGCAACCGGCAATGTCGGTGTGGGGTTTGTGCGGGGCATGGGGCTGAAGCGCGGCGCTATCGGCGCCAGCGTGGCGCATGACTCCCACAATATCATTTTGGTGGGCGAAAACGATACGGATATGAACACAGTGCTTGCCCGCATTATAGAGATGGGCGGCGGTCTGGCCGTCGCCTGCGAGGGTCAAATCCTTTGCGAATTGCCGCTACCGGTGGCGGGCCTCATGTCCGGGGAGCCATTGGCGGTGGTTCGAAACAAACTGGATGAACTCACCTTGGCGGCAAGAAGCCTGGGTGCTGTTCTTTCTGATCCTTTTATGACGCTTTCCTTTCTGGCGCTTCCGGTTATCCCCGATCTGAAAATCACCGATTTGGGGCTGGTGGATGTGGCTTCCTTTAAGATCGTGCCGCTCTTCCAAAACCACCCTGACTCGGCCTTCCTGCCGTGGGAAATTGGCCGAAACGATGATCAAGCCCCATGTCGCCGTTAAAGCGGATGAATGTCGGGCGCTTCATATATATTAATTCGATATGTTTTCGCATGCACATTGACAAACTCGATTCTTGCCGTTATTTTAAGCCCATATTTCAGAGCAGGGAACGCTGACATCTTAATTCCCCCCTGCCATATTTATTAAGGAGGCACTCATGCTTAATGTAACGGAATCAGCAACAACACAGATTGGCGAATTTTTTAAGGGAAAAACGCCGACACCGATTCGGATTTTCCTTAACCAGGGCGGCTGAGCGGGGCCGGGACTGGCAATGGCTCTGGATGAGCCAACGGATCGAGATGAAAAATATGTGATTGATGGGTTTACCTATCTGGTGGAAAAAAGCCTGATGGAAAAGGCCAAACCCATTAAAGTCGATTTTCTGATAAACGGATTTAAACTTGACTGCGGTTTGGATTTCGGACCGCCCACCGCATGTGGTTCCTGTAGCACGACCGGCAGCTGCCACTAATTCGTACAAAACAAGTTACGGGGCCTCATTTCAAGATGTTGCCCCGTTTTTTTTTATTTCTTGCACTTAGCTGCAAGGAAAGCCCTGCTTTATGGTGCGCCTCTTTTATACCGGTTGACCTCCAATGGCGCTTCTGCTAGATTTACAAAATAGGTTTGCTTAAGTTCTTGACATGCCTTTGCGCGAAAAACACGGGAGAATGTCCATGAAAATATTGGTCACTGGCGGGCTGGGTTTCGTGGGACGGTATTTATCGCAGCACTTGCTGAAAAACGGTCATCAGGTCATTGCTTTGGGAAGAAGTCCTCATCCGAAGGGGATTGACCATTCGCAGTTTCAATACATGGCGGCTGACACAACTGTCGAGGGGGATTGGCAGCAAACGGTGTCTCAAGTCGATGCGGTGATAAACCTTGCCGGCCAGTCCATATTTCACCGTTGGGATGATTCCTATAAAGGCCTGATGTATGACAGCCGCGTGTTGACCACCCGCCACCTGGTTTCCGCGATTCCCGAAAATCGGGAAATGGTGTTTCTGAGCACATCAGCGGTCGGGTATTATGGGGATCGCGGGGAGGATATTCTGACGGAATCCGAACCCTGGCGGCAGGATTTTCTGGGAACCCTAAGCCGGGACTGGGAAGCCGAAGCATTAAAAGCGGAGCGTCCGGGCGTCCGGGTGGCCCTCATGCGATTGGGTGTTGTGCTGGGAAGGGGCGGCGGCGCGTTTGCAAAGATGGAACCGGCCTTTAAGCTGTTTGTTGGCGGTCCGATGGGCAACGGTGCCCATTGGTTCCCCTGGATTCATATGGCGGATCTGATTCGTGCGATTCATTTTTTGCTCGAAGAACGGGATGCCCGCGGGCCGTTCAACCTTTGCGCACCTGAACCGGTTCGAAATTCCGAGCTGGCCGAAACGCTCGGCCGGGTGCTGGACCGGCCCGCAATCATGTCCGCGCCGAAGTTTATGATACGCCTTCTTCTCGGGGAACTTGTCGACGTTCTGCTGTCAAGTACCCGGGCGGTTCCGGAGAATTTACTGAAAGCAGGGTTCACTTTCCGCTTTCCGGATATTGAATCCGCCTTGCTTGACCTGGTAAACAACTGATAGCCGTTTGGGAAAAATGGAGAAATCACGAGTGAAAAGGCCGGGTGCTTCTCATCATCCGGGGCAGGAGGATTCTTGATGATCGTTTTAATCACGTTGGCGGTCGTAATGACGGTGGTATTTTTATTTTGGTCGGTTAACGCCAAGAGAAAGAAAGCCGCTGATACGGTGCCGCAATATATCTGTTCCCATTGCGGCGAAAAACATTGCGACTGTCACAGAGATTCGGTCGCGTCACAAGGGCCAGGCAACTCATGAAAGCGAAGCATTCCGTAAAAAAAATACTGGTCGTGGATGACGAGGCGGATATGCGGATATTTGTTTCCACTGTTGCGGAAACAAACGGATATGAAGCAATTTCCGCGGAAACCGGTCAACAGGCGCTTGAAATGGCGTGGCATCATCGGCCGGATCTGGTGATACTGGACGTCATGATGCCGAAAATCGAAGACGGTATTCATACCTTTCATCAATTCAAGTCTGATGCCGTGTTGAAAGACACGCCGGTGATCATGCTTTCCGCCATCGCTCAAAAAACTTTTTTTCATTACGTCAAATTATTGAATCCGGTCGCCGGAGATAATTCGTATACACCCGAGGGGTATGTGGAAAAGCCCCCTGATGCCGAGGACTTGATTCAACTGATTCAATCCATCATTTGAATGCCCGGTTGTTTCCGGTGGGGGGAGCGTCCGTAATCGAAACCCGCATGCAAGGAGGTATGTTTCATGGCTGAATTCAGTGAAGTGATTCGAGACCGAAGAAGTGTTCGTAATTATGAAGATCGACCGATTCCGGAAGCGGTTCTATCCCATATTTTAGACGCGGCCAAATGGACCCCTTCCTGGGCGAACTCGCAGTGCTGGGAAGTGATCGTGGTCAAAGACCTCGAATTGAAGCGGCAGCTTCAAGGTGCTATGGAAAAAACCAATCCCGCATGGAAATCCATGGCTGCGGCCCCCGTGGTGTTGGCGATCTGCGGAAAACTGAACAGCTCCGGTTTTTATAAAGAAAAAGTTACGACCAAATTCGGGGACTGGTTTCTGTTTGACCTGGGCCTTTTTACCCAGAGCCTATGCCTGGCTGCGCAAGATCAGGGGATAGGATCGGTGATTACCGGGTTATTCGACCATAATCAGGCAAAAGCGATTTTAAAGGTGCCCGATGGCTTTGAGCTGGTGTCCCTGATTCCCGTCGGGTATCCGGCCAGAATTCCATCCGCCCCCAAACGACGGGAGCCGGTGGAATTTACCCATTACGAAACATTCTAATCGTGAGGACCATCTCCCAAAAAGGGAACACAACAACGGTTGATTAGGTACAGCCCGGCATTTTTTTGTAACGATTGGGCCAACCGGCCCCCCATAAACCAGGAGGCAACCATGGGAATCGATCAGGAACTCCCTCGGAATCATCTTGATTATTTGGACGATTTGACCGGCGACATTCGACCGGAGCGGCTGGAAAAAACGGTCGCCATCGGCGATAAAATCCGACAACTCAGGGAATCCAAGGGCATCACACTCTCGTCCCTGGCGGGTATGACCGGTTTTGACGAGGCGCTGCTTTCAGATATTGAAAATAAGGAAGTTCAACCCCAGCTAGGAACGGTTATCCGGCTTTCAAAGGCCATGGACAGTGCGTTTGGCAATGTGATTTCCGGCGAAGGCGATAAGCCCTTTTCCGTTACGCGAAAAACGGATCGAAAAACCATTCAGCGCTCTACCGGAAAGAAGGGGAAGCAGCACCTTTATTCATATAAAAGCCTCGCCGCGGATGTAAAAGGCCGGCACATGGAAGCATTGATGGTAACGCTGGCGGAAAATCCGGAAGGAGCCGTGAGCCTTCATGATGGCGAAGAATTTATCTATGTCTTGGAAGGGTCTGTCACCGCAAAGATTGGAGAAGACCACGTCATTTTGGCGCCCGGTGACAGCATTTACTACCATTCCGCAACGCCCCATCTGCTTGCTGCCGAAAAAGGGACGGCTACGATTTTAGCGGTGATTTACGCTGTTGAATGAAGATGACGTTATCATGCCGCATGGTTTCTCATGCTTTTTTTAAGCAGTTCTGAATAAGCATCCACTTGCGTGGATAAACTTTGAATCGCCTCGGCCCAAAATTCCGGCCGGCGAATATCGACGCCGAAAAGTGCCTGTATCATGGTTTCAACCGAAGCACTGCCGCTTTCTTTCAAAAACAGTTCATACCGTGAAAGAAACGCCTTGCCCTCTTGCTCAAAGCGCCGGTGCAGCGCCAAAGCCAGCAAGAAACCGAAGGTGTAAGGAAAATTATAAAACGCGACATCCGTGAAATAGAAATGAAGCTTGGAAGCCCAAAACAGGGGGTCCGCGCCGTTATCGAGAAGAATATCCCCATAAATCCGGTGCTGCGCCGAGCACATTATCTCCTTAAGCCGGGAAACCGGAACCACCCCTTCTTGCCGTTCTTCATAAAAACGTTTTTCAAATTCAAAGCGGCAGGTAATGTCCAAAAGCAGGACTGCCGCGCTGCATAGCTCGGCATTCAGCACGTGCAGTTTTTCGATAGGGTCGAGGCGGGGGTCATTCAGCAGCGATCGAGTGAGAATTCGCTCACAAAAAATAGATGCCGTTTCCGCAATGGGCATGGGATATCGTTGGGCCATGGGACGCAAATTGCCTATCAAGTGCCCGTGCCAGGCATGCCCGGCTTCGTGGGCCAGCGTTTGGACATCCGCCAGGGTGCCTGAAAAAGACATATAGATGCGCTGTTGCCGAATCAGTTTGGAATGAATGCAAAACGCACCGGGACGTTTTCCGGGGCGAAGCGCTGATTCGATCCATCGGGCATCGACCATGCGGGAAAAATAATCGCCCAATTCCGGGTACATCGATTCAAAAGCGTTCCGGACCATCGCGAGGGCCTCTGTCCAGGTGATATTGCCGGCGCTTGGCAGGGGTAGCGCCGCCTCTCTTTCGAAAAACCAAATTCCCTTGCGCTGAAGATAGGTTGCCTTGAGTCGGTAAACCGTCGAAGCCAAATTGAGGTGCGCGTAAACCGCTTCGTACATGGCGGCCAGGGTTTCTTTTTGAATGCCGGCGTCGAACAGGGCGGGCGATAGAAAATGATCAATTCCCCGATACCGTTGCAACGTTAAGCGGCCGCCGGCAATGGCGTTAAGCGCGGCGGCGCAACTATCGGCCTCGCGGGCCCATGCCCGGTTTCCCGCTTCAAACGCGGCGCGCCCGATTCGGTGATCCGGGTGAGCCAAAAGCCCGCGCAACTGCGCCATCGGACGTGTTTCCCGGTGACCGTCCGGAAAGGTCATGGTAAAGGTCAGCTTGCCGGACAGATCATGGTAGAGACGCTCCCAGGCGTGAAACCCGTCAATGTTCAGATCAGCGGCCAACGCCTCTTTTTCCTGATCCATGCGAAGGGATGCGTTTTGGCGCAACCGGTCCAGCGCATAGGAGATCTCCCGAAGTCGATCTCTTGCCAGAAATGGGCCGAGAAAACCGGGGTCGGCGCTGTTCAATGCCTGGCCCAACAACACCTTGAACTTTTCGATTCCGGCCGTCACGATGTTCAGATCGCCTTTGGCTTGTCCGTAGGCTTCATTGGCGGCATCGCAAGCTGACAACGCGTCGATATAGGCGGATAAGTGCTCTGTGCGCATGCCGATATCTTCTGCGCGAAGAACAAGCGCTTCCCATTTGGCGGCATTCTTAGGTGTCGGCGCGGGCATATCGGCCGCGTCCGTGAGCAAGGCACAGATATCCGCATGTAAGGCCTGTTTGAAGGTCACCAAATGCGGGCTGTGAAAATCCTGAAAAAATGCGGTCAGATCCCATTGCCCGCCGCCAGCATCTTCGCCTGAATGTTTGCCGATGTTGTTGGAACGCATTCCCATTGAATCCCTATTAGCCCGAGAGAGCGCTTCCGGGTTTAATCGAAGCGGCAGGAGAAACTCTGAGGGCTTCGACTGCCATTCCCTGCCTTTAAGTGCCATAAAATGTTCATTATGCCGCCCATATTTGGCAGGAACATGCCATGAATAACAATCACATTTTGGGCCAAAAAGCAACCTCTTGATAATCAAAGAAAAAAATATGATCACACTGGCACTGTTATTGCTTCGCTATGTCATGATCCGTACCGATGTATGATAATCGCAGCGATTTTCCGAAAAGAAAATCGCATTGAATGGCCAACAAAGCCTGAATTTCCGAAGACCGGTATGAGGGGGGATCTTGAAAAAGTGGGGAAATGACCTTTCGTCGTTGCTGGGCGAAACGATTGCCCGGAAAATGGCTACCAAGACCTTCCGGCGGTTTTTAGTGGTCTACATAGTATCCATGTTCTTTGCCATTTGGGCGGTAACAACCTCCGGAGTCGGCCAGCGAACCCTCAAAGCCCTCTTCTTCGATGCATCTGCTGATTATCCTTACGCCTATGTTCCCTGTGAGGTGTCATTCAACCTTGACGATCAGACCTTTTTAGAATTGAGAATATTGATTCCCTGTAAGGACAAATATCAGGAGAAAAGTCTGAGTCGTATGCTTCCCCTTATAAAAAATGAGATTATCACTGGCACGGGCGGTCGAATGGCGGCTCATATTCGTCAAAGAAATATGGCCACCTTGAAAAGTGACCTGACAGCCCTCGTGAATAATAAACTTTCGCATCCGGTGGAGACCATCTATTTCCAAAATCTTATCGCATTCAGAGTTTGGTCTCTGTAGAGAGCCGGCAACCCGTTCATCGAACTGAAATCACGCCTTTGCAAATCAAATCGAACCGATATTTCGGAACGGCCTCCATTTCGGCCTTGACCCGGTTTTGAAATGCCTATACAGTTAACTTCATTCATAAATTTAGCAAAAGGAGGTTTCGATGCCCGTTATCACAGTTTCCAGACAATTTGGTTCAGGCGGTCACACGTTGGCGCAAGTCGTGGCGGAAAAACTCGGGTACAAGTTCGTATATGAAGAGATCATCGATTCAATGGCGGAACAAGCCAAGATTTCCACTGAAAGCATAAAAGCGTTTGAATCCGAGGGGATTGACGGGCTTAAAAACTCCGGACGTCTTTCCCCGAAGCGGTTTATCGATCATATTTTTGATAGTCAGCGAAAATACATGGACGGTCCGACATATGTGCGCTTGCTCAATGAAATCATACCGCGCCTGGCGGAAAAGGATAATACGATTATTCTGGGGCGGGGCGCACAATTTATTCTGAAGAACCGACCCAATACCCTGCATATACTTTGCGTGGCGGATCAAGAGGATCGCAATCGCTTTATGCAGAAGCGATACGATTTGTCTGCCAGTGCGGCCGCAGATGCCGTGAATCGCCAGAGCAAGCGGAGAATGAAGTTGCTCAAGCTTTTTCATCATGAAGATTATGATCAGCCGTATTATTATGACCTGGTATTGAATTTGTCCAAACTGAGTATGGATCAAGCCGTCAACTTGGTGATCAGGTTGGTTGAGGCCAAAAAAGCGGCCGCTTGATTTTTTTTGGAGGAGGTCTTTCGTGCAACAATTCATGGACCGGCTCAGGTTTCGAGCCCCCGGAGAAATAGAATTTCACCAAGCCGTTCAGGAAATAATTGATTCGGTTCGGCCCGCTTTGGATAAGAATCCGGAGTTCGGAAAAGCGAAAATTTTAGAGCGAATCACAGCGCCGGAGCTTGTCATCATTTTCAGTGTTCCCTGGATGGATGACCGGGGAGAGGTACACGTCAATACAGGGTATAGAATCGGCATGAACAGCGCCTTGGGTCCATACCAGGGTGGCCTGCGGTTTCACCCGTCTGTTAACTTGAGCATTCTGAAATTTCTTGCCCTTCAGCAGGTCATGAGAAATGCTTTGACCACGATGCCCTTAGGTGGTGGCAAAGGCGGCTCCGATTTTGACCCGAAAGGCAAATCGGATAACGAGATGATGCAGTTTTGCCAGTCGTACATGCGCACCCTTTTTCGGCATATGGGGCCCAATACGGATATTCCCAGCGCGGATGTCGGCGTTGGTCCGAGAGAAATAGGTTATCTTTTCGGCATGTATAAAAAGCTTCGAAACGAATTTTCAGGGGCTTTCACCGGCAAAAACCTTTCCTGGGGAGGGAGTCTGATGCGACCCGAAGCCACCGGTTACAGTGTGGCTTATTTTGCCCAGGAAATGCTGGCGACGCGCAACCAAGAACTTGCCGGAAAGACCTGCCTTGTTTCAGGGGCGGGAAATGTCGCGCTTCATGTCGCGGAAAAAATCATTTCTCTGGGTGGAAAGGTCATTACCCTTTCGGATTCTGGCGGCTATATATACGATGAAGAAGGGTTGGATCATGGCAAATTGGCGTTTGTTAAAAACCTTAAAACCATTCAGCGGGCACGGATCAGCGAGTACGCACATGAGTATTCAAATGCGAGCTATACCCCGTTTGATCCCCAAAGAAACACCAATCCGTTATGGAACCACTGGGCGGATTGCGCCTTTCCCTGCGCCGCCGAAAATGAAATCGGCGAGGAAGATGCGTATCATTTAATTAATCAGGGCATTAAAGTTATCGCGGAAGGGGCCGACATGCCGTGCACACCGGAAGCGGTACGCATTTTCCATGATAAGAATATATTGCATGCCCCCGCAAAAGCAACCGGTGCCGGCGGCGCTGCAGTGGCCGGCCTGGAAATGGCTCAAAATAGCATGCGCCTCAGCTGGACGCGGGAGGAGGTGGATGCCAGGCTACAGACCGTTGTGAAAACCATTCACCGGAATTGCCTGAATATTGCAGCCGCGCATGGTGCGCCGGCGAACTATCATATCGGCGCCAATATTGCCGGTTTTGTTCGCATTGTGTCGGCCATGATGGACCAGGGGATTGTGTAACGGAATCAACGCGATTGATGGCTTAAGGCGGTATACCGGGGTGAAAAATGGCGGAAATACAATTATATGATGTGGTTATTCTCGGGACAGGGCCTGCCGGAATTCAGGCGGCCATCCATTCGGCAAGAAAAAAGGCCGCTGTCATCGTATTGGGAAAGGAAAGCGGCAGCAGCGCGTACAAGGCGCATGTGGAAAACTTCGCCTTTATTTTTAAAGTGTCAGGGGAAGAAATGCTGAAAACCGGCCGTATTCAGGCCAATGCTTTTGGCGCCGAGTTTTTGGAAGAAGATATTTTGCGGATTACGCCGAAAGAGTTGGGATACCAGGTATTGACTGAAAGCGGCTGTGAAATTGAAACCCGAACGATCATTATCGCGACCGGAACGTATCGAAACCAATTGGGAGTCCCGGGTGAAAAGGAGCTTCTCGGCAAAGGGGTCAGCTATTGCGTGGACTGTGACGGCAATTTTTTTCGAGGTGAAACTGTCGCGGTGATCGGCTGCGAAAGTGCTGCCGCGGACGGTGCTTTGACACTGTCCGAGATTGCGGGCACGGTCCATTTGGTCTGCGACCAAATGAACCTATCCGAATCGCTTGAAAGAAAAGTCAGAAACAGCAGGATTGTGCTTCACGAGACAACCGGTGTAACAGCCATTATCGGCAGCGACGCTGTCAACGCGTTGCTTTTAAGCGATGGCGTTTCCCTTCCGGTCAGTGGTGTCTTTATCGAGTTGGGCGCCAAAGGCCTTATGGAGCTTGCTTTGTCCCTCGGTATTCGGTTGGATGATGAGATGAAGTATATCGGTGTCAATCGGAAGCAGGAAACCAATCTCCCCGGTATTTATGCAGCCGGGGATATCTGTGGCCCGCCTTGGCAAATTGCCAAGGCGGTTGGTGAGGGATGTGTGGCGGGCATAGAGGCGGCTTCCTATGCGAAAAAATTGAGGGGGCAATGGAAAAGCAATATATTGTAGACGATATCAAGCTCGGAGAAGCCTGGCGGCTGTTCAAAATTATGGGTGAGTTCGTGGAGGGCGTGGAATCTTTGCATGATATCGGACCGGCGGCCAGCTTTTTCGGGTCGGCCCGAACAAAACCGGGAGATCCTTTTTATAAAATCGCAGAGAAAACAGCGGCGCTTTTCGCTAGAAACGGGTTTGCCGTCATTACGGGCGGTGGCGCAGGCATTATGGAAGCAGCCAACAAAGGCGCCGCCGAAGCCGGCGGCACCTCCGTGGGATTGAATATTTCACTTCCATTTGAGCAAAAACCGAATCCCTACGCCAATATCAAGATTGAATTCAAATATTTTTTCATCCGAAAGGTCATGTTTGTCAAATATGCCACGGCTTACCTTATCTTTCCGGGGGGCATGGGAACTTTAGATGAGCTTTTCGAAGCTGTTACGTTGATACAAACCCGGCGAATCCGTCCTTTCCCCTTAATCCTGGTGGGGTCTGCCTATTGGAGCGGTCTTGCCGATTGGATCAGGGAGCAGTTACTGGACCATAAAATGATATCCCCGGAAGACATGGATATTCTGAAAATTATGGATGACCCGCAGGAAATCCTCAAAGCCATCAAGCAAACCATAGTGCTCTGAAGATGCCCCTGGTCCGGCTTCACAAGATCGCATGCGGGCAACAACCAAATTAATTTACGATGACTACGGATAAGTTTTTTGCGGAATTAAACACTTTTTGAGAAACACTTCCGAGAAAAAACTCACGAACGCCGGAAAGCCCGCGTCGCCCCAACACGATCGTATCAAAGCCGTCCTCCGAGGCGGCCAATATATCTCGGGCAATTCCGCTTTTTCTGGTCTGAATCGTACTGGTGATATTTGCGGATAAAAATCCACTTGATATCAACAACGACTTGGCTTTTTCCATTGCCGCTTCAATCAGTTGCCTTTTTTTGGCTTCCAATACACAGAAACTGCTTTGTTGTGCTACAAAAAACTCCGTAAGCTCGGGACTATGCAATTCACATAAGGCTGCCGTGTCGGGGAGCACATGAAACAGGGTCACCTTGTTTTTGGGGTTGAACTTTGCACCAACAAATTCAACTGCGCGCATGGCATTTTCCGAGTCATCAAAAGCAATCAGTATATTTTGCGACATAGGCCACCTCCTGCATGATTTGGTAAAGTGTTTAATATGATTAAGCCAAAGCGATGATTCCACCCGTGAAGTTGCATCATATTCATTATTGCCAAATAGACGCCGTATGACAAGAAAAAAACAAGTGGTTGGCTTATAACTGCATAATATGCTTTACTGTTATTCCGGGGGAGGTATTCGCGAGTAAATCCTTGAGCTGTAACATACAGGCGGGGCAGGAAGTGGCAACTATCTTGGCACCGGTCGCTAATATTTTTTCCCGTTTTCGATTGCCTATTTGCATGGATAAATCGTAGTGCCGCCAATTAAAGATGCCGCCCATGCCGCAGCAGGTGTTTGTCCCCTCCATTTCAACCAGACGATAACCGGGAATGGCCCGTATCAATTGCCTGGGCTCTTTGAAGACCCCTAATGATCCGCTTAAATGGCACGGGTCATGATAGGTGATGGGAATCGGTTCTGATTCAACGGGCGGCGCCTTTTTCGGAATAGCGTTCAAATGGACTAAAAATTGGCTGATCTCCATGGTCTTTTCGGAAATCGCGGTGGTTTGGGTCGCCAAATTTTTGGAAACGATTCGGGAAAGCTTCGGCCACAGGGTCTTGATCATGGCGGCGCATGTGGCGCAGGCTGTCACCAGATAATCATAGGGTTGCGATGAGAGCAGGGAGACGTGGTATTGCATGAGACGGGCAAAAGCGGTTGAATCCCCCATGGATACCGCCGGCATGCCGCAACATCCCTGCTGCGGCGGAATAAAGAGGTGAACCCCGGCATGGGTAAGCGCGGCGGTTGCTGTTTGAGCAACGTCGGGGAAAAATTTATCCGTCAAACATCCCGCAAAAAAAATTACTCGGGGCATGCCGGGGCGGCCGGCCGATTGCTCCGGTAGCGCTCCTTTTCGTATGCTGTCGAGAAAAGATGCGGGGGCCAGCGGCACCATATGCCGGTCCCGAATGCGCGTCGGGCCGATGGGAATCGATACGGTTTCACGCTGGCATACCGTTTTCCCCAAGAAGATGTTTTGAACCCTGGCGGCAGCGGACAGCACCCTGTCAAAACGCTTCGGTTCCGCCAGAATCTGTTTCAATGCGGCCCGGTGAACGGCTGAGAGTCCCATGACCCCCTTTAAAATAAACCGTGCTTTGGAAAAAATCTCCAACACGTTCACCCCTGCCGGACAGTGATGCGCGCATGATCCGCACAGCAGGCAGCGATCGAGCCTTTCCATAACCCCCGCGGGGGTTTCAAACAGTTTGTCGGCAAGCGCGTCTAACATCGCGAGCTTACCCCGGGCGACATCCGCCTCGTGGCCGGTAATTTGGTACACCGGGCAAACGCTTAGGCATGATCCGCAGCGCGTGCATGCCGAAAGCAGCTTTTCAAGGCCGATCATTGATTCGGCGATGTTATGAATGGCGGGTGTCATGGCAAATCAGCTTTACAACGGTATACGGGACGTGTCAACTTGCCGGGGAATCAGCTTTCAAATATGGAAACTTTCTTTTGACAAAAAAGGGGCGGGAGCCTATGAAAAATGGTTGCTTGTTTTGCAACATTGGGTATCAATCTGATATTAATCAGTCTGGTAACATATTTTCGATTCGGCCTGAGTGGGCGTAACCGGGACAAACCAATTATCAGGAGGAACACATGGCTAAAATTGATTTTGGCGGCACTGTGGAAGACGTCGTGACATCAGAAGAATTTCCCTTGGAAAAGGCGCGGGCGATTCTTCAAAATGAAACGGTCGTGGTGCTGGGTTACGGAGTTCAGGGGCCCGGGCAGGCATTGAACTTGAAAGATAACGGCATTGCCGTCATGGTCGGGCAGCGGGAAGGGACCGCCTCCTGGCATAAGGCTGTTGCGGACGGATTTATTCCCGGAAAGACCCTTTTCTCAATTGAAGAGGCTGCCCGCAGGGGAACCATCGTTCAGTTTCTGCTTTCCGATGCCGGCCAGGTGGCGTTGTGGCCCAAGGTCAAAGAATGCTTGAATGAGGGAGACGCCCTGTTTTTTTCTCATGGATTCGGCGCGGTATACAAGGATCAGACCGGCATTATTCCACCGGCCAATATCGATGTCATTTTGGTGGCACCAAAGGGTTCGGGTCGCACGGTACGCACCAATTTTCTGGACGGCAGCGGTATCAACTCGAGCTATGCGGTATTTCAGGACTATACGGGACGGGCCGAAGAGCGAACGTTGGCCATGGGAATCGCCATCGGAAGCGGCTATCTTTTTCCCACCACCTTTGAAAAAGAAGTTTACAGCGATTTGACGGGTGAGCGTGGGGTTCTCATGGGATGCCTGGCGGGGGTGATGGAAGCTCAGTATCAAACACTTCGACAAAACGGGCACTCTCCCAGTGAGGCCTTTAATGAAACCGTGGAAGAACTGACGCAGAGTCTTATTCGCCTGGTCGCTGAAAACGGCATGGATTGGATGTTCGCCAATTGCAGCACCACGGCTCAGCGCGGCGCCCTGGATTGGGCGCCCAAGTTCCGGGATGCGGTATTGCCGTTGTTCAAAGATCTTTATCACAGCGTCATCACCGGAAAAGAAACCGCGCGGACGCTCGATTTGAACAGCAAGCCCGATTATCGCGAAAAGCTCCAGGTGGAATTGGATGCCATCAAAAATTCTGAAATGTGGCGGGCCGGTGCTGCGGTTCGCTCCTTGCGGCCCGAGAGAAGAAAAAAAAGCTAAACCGGGTTTGCTGTCGTTAATGGGTGTTATGCGCCGGCGAAAAACGCTTTCGCCGGCGCTTGTCGGCCCGACTAGTTTTGCCTATTCGTTTTTACGGCATAAAGCTTGGGCATGACCTGGTTTCGACCGGCGGCTTTGGCTTGATACAGCATGGTATCAGCCGCTTTTACCAGGCTGTCTTTGTTATCGTGTCCGCGTAGGGTGGCGACCCCGAAGGAAGCGGTTTTTCGAAGTTTCTGCCCGCCCGGAATCGTAATGTCAAGATTCTCGATAATGCCCTGAAGCCGCTGGGCCAATTCCATGGCCCGGGGCATTTTCGTGTCCGGCAACACCACAATGAACTCTTCTCCGCCATACCGTGATAGATAGTCCTCTTTTCGAATAGCCTTTAAAATCGCCTGTGACAAGGTTTTCAGCACGGCGTCGCCCGCCGGATGCCCGTACGTGTCGTTGACATGCTTAAAGTGATCCACATCAAACATGATGATCGATAAATCCCGATTGTGCCGTTTTGTGCTGGCGATGTGGTGGCTTATCAAACGGTCGAATTCCCGCCGGTTGTAACAACCCGTCAGCGAATCTAAGGCCACATCATCTTCCAGGCGCTTGATGCTTAGGTAATTTTTCAGTGCAACACCCAGCGTTTTAGTGATAATATCCAGGATTTCAGTGTGATGGGGAAGCATATATCGCTCCGGTAGAATATACATGCGCGCCAGACACTTTTCGTCCATCAGGGAATAGGAAAGCAGGTTCCGGTCATGAAATGTCAGCCAGTCATGGGGCTGGTGCGCTTGGTCATAAATTGAATGAACCTTTAGGTTTTGGATCGTCCCGAAATCTCGCTGAATCACACGCTTCAGGGGTTCCTGATAGATACGCGGATCAATCCAGATATCCAGCCGGTGTTTGTCTTGAACGGCAAAGGCAAATAGTTGATAGTTCAAAATATCCTTTAAACACCGGCCGGCTTCCTGCAAGATGGCTTCTAAGGTCAGGCCCTGATTGATGGAGAGGATGTATCGATTGAGGGTCTTGTAATCGATTTGCCGGGCCATACCACAGAGAGCCTGCGCTGCTGAGGCCGCATGTTTAAAAAACCGTTTGATTGGCAGTATCATAAGCATTTTTCCCTTTTATAAGCTCATCTTTAAGAGAGAGAAAGAAGAAGCGTTTGATTGAGTAATAAGCAAGCCTTGTGCCAAGATGAAATATGCCGTTCTTTAAGGGGCAATTCAAATATAGGCGCGGGAATTCGGCAATTTTTTCCTATTCGAACCTGAATATTTTTCCGTTGTTTTCCCAAAAGTTATAATCGCTTTTAGCGCCGTTGAAGGGAAGGGCGGGCAGGCTTGAGCGTCGATTTTGAATGGGGGCAAAGATGGGGATCGCCTGCCAAATTTTTGACGATCATCGGAAAAAACTCGCCTTCTTGCCCCTTGTCGTCAAATGGATGACAATTTGTTTTGATGGGTGAATCCATATTTATTAATTCTACCATCAAATTGAAATTATTCATCAATCGCTTAAGGGGCCGGTGAGTTTGATTGACAACACCGCTAAGTGCGCTTAATTTTTCCGGTAATGCACCGGGCATCATCGAAACAAGATTGGCGCAGAAATCATCGATGCATGGTTTTGACCCTCAAAACAAGGAGAAATAAAATGGCATTTGAAACCAAGGAAGAAATCCTTCATGATCTGATAGATAAGAAAAAACCCCTTTGCCCTCACTGCGGACATGAAATGAGCTTGTGGGAAGTGCCGCCGATCAACGTTGGTGACGGCCTGGGATGGGGAACGCCTTATCTCTATCTTTGCTTTAATGATGAGTGCCCGCTATATGTCGAGGGCTGGAATAATATGAAAGAAAACTACGGGCGAAATTCATCTTATCGTTGTATGTGCTATCCGGGGACGGAACAATTCGAAGGAATGCCGGTTTTCAGCCCGATCGGCGCTTCGGGCCAAGCCATCGACAATCAGGTGGTGATGGAGCAGGAGATGCTCAAGGAAAATATTAAACGAGGATTTTCCCTGTTGGCGGACTGTTATATTGCCAAGGATGGCGTCACTGTGCTCAGAATATTGACCGATGCCGGCGAGCCGGTTCGCGTTCGGCTTAAATCGGCTGAAATGATAGGCGATATCGGCGAGCTGGAGGCAATAGACCCGCTTCGAAGCCTAAAATTCGGCAATCACCTTCTTCAGGAGATGGTGAATAAGGCCATTGATAAAATTCATGCGCGCCATTTTACCAGAGAGTGCCCATTCTGCTCGGAAATCATAAAGCAGCGGGCCAACGTTTGCAAACATTGCGGCAAAGAAGTGGCAGGGGTGTAACCGGCCTGGTTATGGGTGAACATCTGCCACCTTCCACACAGCCAACGGGATTTTATCTATCAATTCGGAAATCTGCGTGGCAGGACAGGGGGTGGCATAGTAGCCGGTCCAACGATTGACTCTGGCGGCGGACACCGCAGCATTCGCCGGCTTTAGCCCCATACCGCAAAAAACGGTCAGCAGTCCGGTCAAGGTGTCACCGGTACCGCCGATAGCCTCCATGGCATCAAAGGACGGGTGCGCCACGGTTTCAATTACTGTGTCTTCAGTGACAATGTAATCGGTGTTGCCTTTCACCAATAGATGGTTGGCGGCGTTACCGTGTTGGTAAGCTCGCCGAATCAGATCCGGCACTCTATTGTTTTGGTGCAGAATAAACCCCCTGGTGTAAAAGGGATGCGGCGCGAGCTCATCCGCCAGAAATGCCAACTCCCCGACATCCGGGGTGAAAAAATCATAGAGGGGGGCCTGCCCGCTCATTTTTGCCGCATACATAAATCCCGCATCGGCAATTAGCGTCGGCCTTTGTTTCATGGTGTCCACCGCGAATAAAACCCGGTTATGCCAATCTACATCCGGTTGAAGATAATGAAAGGTCAGCACCTGAAAATCGAAATCGGGCAAATGCTTGGCCAGAAATTGATATAGGTGACGGCTGCCGTCTCCTTTGCCGATATCTCCGACCAAAAAGGCATATATCTCAGAACCCTTGATGCATTCGGAAGCCTTTAGCGCTGCCGCCAGAAGCGCGGGCGTGCCGCGATTGACGGTAATCTTTCGGGTGTTTATGGTGATATTCCCGTCGACCAGGGACACTTTCCCGTGAATCAGGGGAAACTCACGGTCTGGTACCGTACCGACAATGCCTAACATTTTTTGCATAATGCCTCGTAGGCGAGATCGAGGGCATATCCGCAGAGGGTATGCCCTATGTCTCTGGGTCTGGGCGCTTCCGCCACTGTTTTGCCCACCATTTCCTGCGCCAAAAAAGGCACGTCCGGACACCCGCCGCCTGAAATATTCACAATTTTCAAGCTTTTTTTTTCGATGGTGATTTTCATGTTGGCCGCTCGCACCATCAGATAATCGCCAAAATCCTTGGTGTGAAATAAGTCGACGGGTTTAAGCAATGGCGCTGTAACCGGCACTACCTGAAGGGGGGGAACCGCTGCGTTGGTCAATATCCTTATAATATTCAGCTCTTCTATCAACGGGAATTCAATGACCAAATCACAGCCGGTCTGAATTTCAGGCGGTGGCCCCATGACGCGAACAGTCCAACCGGACCTTTTAAGGACATTTTCAGCGTGTATCACGTCACTGGTATTTTCAAAAACCAGCAGTCCACAGTTTACGGATGCACTTTTTGCCTTTTTGGGGCGTGCCTGTTTTGGTTTTCCGAAAAATCTGCGCACGGCTTAAGCCTTCGTAATCGTGATGCGATAGCTTTCTCCTTGCGAAGAGACATCGGTTACCTGACACCCCTGACTGGCTGCGGCTCTTATGACATTTTCCTTGGATGTGTCCGTATCCACGATCACGAAGATTTCCTTTTCGGTTCCTTTTTTGATTTCATTCAGTGTCAAAATGACCGGCTGGGGGCAGGAAAGCCCTCTTGCATCGACAGTTGAACTCATTTTACCCCTCCTTATGCGGTTTTTCTTCTCATGGTAACGCCGATAAACAGACATACTAGAAAACCGATGATGACGGCCGCAATGCCGTAGGTGCCCAAGCCTTTGGGTGAACTTGCCAGTCCGAAATTATGGGCGAACCCGGCGCCCACAATCATCCCCAGCACAAAGACAGCGGCATCCCCATCCCCTTCACCGGAGAGAAACAGTTGCCGCCCGGGGCATCCACCGGCCAGCGCAAACGCCAGACCGGCCAGGGCCATGCCTAAAAAATTCCAGAGATGCAGGGTGTGAGCTACGGGCTGACTGTCAAACCCCACCTTAAACTGCCCCAGAATCAGGTTGGTTAAAAACGCGAAGAGCAGCAGGCTGATAAAACCGGTCAATAGGTGAATCTGGCCGAACAGGACCGTGTCCCGAATGGCGCCCATGGTGCAAAACCGGCTACGCTGGGCCAGAAAACCGATACTCAGACCGATGATTAACGCCAAAAACAGAGGTGCATGCATGGCGCCCGGTCCTTCCATGCTGTAAAACAGCACGCCGCTCTTGTCGTTGCCCGAAACTTGGGGAAAAACAAGCATTAATAAAAGAAATCCGAGCATGATCAGCGGGAGCATCCATCCGACGGTGGTGTGAGTTGCCTGTGAGCGCCCGAGAGTATATCCTTTTTTCAAAAAAAGCGTGCCGACCCAGATGCCGAAGGTCAGGCCCAATACCCCCGGAATCGCATTGGCGTCTCCCCCTGCAAGCCGCAATACGGCTCGCCATGGGCAGCCCAAAAAAACCAGCGCGCCGATCATGGCAAAGACCCCCAGAACAAACCGGACAATGGGCGCCGAGCCGACCCTTGGCCGAAACTCCTTAAACAGGTAGGCGGCCATCATCGACCCGAGCACAAATCCGATGATCTCGGGGCGAAGATACTGCACCACCGCTGCCCGGTGAAGCCCGAGCGCGCCGGCAATGTCCCGCTCAAAGCAGGCCACACAAATCCCCATGTTTCCGGGATTGCCCAGTTTCTGCAATACAGGGGCGATAATTCCGATAAAAGCCCCCACCCCGATGATGCCCCATCTTGTAGCAAAAATGTTTTTCCCTTGCATCTTTTGTTCCCCCCCTCTCTTTTTTCCCAGAGCGCGTTAACCGGTAAACGGACACAAAAACTCACTGGCATGATAGATATGCTTTTCCCCACAAAACGGACACGGCACGGTCAGCGCCACCTTGGCATTCAGCGTTTTGTTTCCCGCCGCGTCGGTGATGACGCCTTGGTTTTCCAATACGGTAAAATCCGCACTTTCAAACACCTTGTTATGAGTCGGGCAGAAAAAAATGAAATTGATCATACGGTCCTATAAACTGCTGCACAGATACTATCCCGTGTCCGGTTTCATATGGGTGATGACGGTTTAGAAGCCGGCGGCGAACTGAAGGGTAAGAATGGTATTATCCTGAAGCAACGTATCCGTGATTTCCTCCTCCTGATCGATGAACGTCAGGTCCAGGGTGATTTTGTTTCCCGCGCCCTTTAGGTAGTAATTGATGCCGAATCCGTAAATAAAAGTGTCATCGTCACCTTTTTCGTCGGAACTGATATTCTGAACGTGGGCACAGGGCTGCAGGTTGCCGGGGCCGAATGGATGGCCGAAATAATACCCTGCGCTTGCGGATATCAGATTTCCGTCATCTCCCGCGCTAAAATTCGTCCATGAAATGGCGTTGGCATTGTGTGAAATATCAATATAGGAAACGGAAAGCGTCAGGTTGTCGCCGTTTGCCAGGGGGTGATCGAAATGAAGATCAATGGTCCAGGCGGCATAATCATCTTCTTTAGCGCCGATAACCATATCCTGCTCAAAATCGAAGCCCGCACCGAAGGCCAGTATATGCTTGCTTCCCAGATAAGTGCCGGCGTTAAACCAATTGGTTTCAGGATCAAAAAGGTTAAGACTCAGGCGTCCGGCAAAACGCACGTTGTCATCCGGATTTTTGGCATCGCTTTCTTCCCCGTCGCCGACCATCAATCGATATTGCAGTTTATCTTTCAGAATATTGCCCCACAGCGTGATGGCATCGTCACGGCCGACCGTACTCGGATAAAAAATACTGCTGCGCAATCCGCCCTGACCCCAGTCAAGGTCGACTGTCAGCAGGGACTTGGTGGAGGTGGTGCCGTAGTTGCGGGTAAAGGGGATATACATGCGGCCGACCTGTACCATAACATCGTCACCAGCAAGTTTATAATTAATCCAGCCGTCCCGCAGGGCAATGCCCGACCCCAGGCCGTCGCCCGAATTGTTCGTAATTTCATCCATTCCCAGTTTGTCCCCGGCCAAGTGAACAAAGAAGCTCAGCGCCGGGGTGACAATGCCTTCAAGATAAAAATAGCTGCGGCGGACAAGAAAATCGTTTGCGTTGTCATCCACTGCGCCGTCATCATCCGTGTCCATATCGGAAACAAACTGATACCAGGCTTGTCCCCACCAGCCGGCGCTTAAGGAAATATTATCCTTTTTGTAGATTTCCATAGACATGGCAATGGCGGGTAAAAGCAACGTAACAGCGAGCACCCCTATCATTTTTTTCATCTTTATTCTCCTTTTGATCCTAATGAATTACTTTATAGAACGGCATGCGGTGATGTCAGTCGCAGCCTTTTTGTACTTTCAAACGGATGCGGTTGACGATGCCGAGGGCTAAAAATCCCGGTAAGGTGACTCTTATTCAGTGACAAAGACATAAATGTCAAATACGTAATTACGATATACTTTTGATATGTTATTGAAAATTTCGATGGTAAGCATTTTCTCCTTAATAATCAGGAAGCACTTGCGGTTAAACCGCGAACTGTCTTTAATCCCAAATCGGCCGTGGCATACCCCGGGACGTGAAAGCCCATCCATTTTTATTATTTGGAAAAAGACCTTGACAGCCAAGGGCCGGGAGTGTTAACTGACCAAGTTTTGGTTTTGATAAAACACAGTGGTCCTTGCTCCGTGCATATCGCACGGGGCTTTATACCCATAAGGAGGCACAATGAGACGATACGAGACAATTTTTATTGTCGATCCCGAGGTTTCCGATGAACAACGGGGGTCCATTTTTGAGCGCCTTGCCGAACTCATTTCAAAATACAAAGGAGTGTTGGTGATGCGTGACGATTGGGGCATGAGAAAACTTGCCTACGAGGTTCGCAAACGCAACCGGGGATTTTATGTCCGGCTCGATTATTGCGGGGACGGGCCTTTGGTGGATGAGATCGAACGCTCTTTTCGCATTGACGATAAGGTCATCAAATACATGACCATTATCCTGGATAACGATGCCGACCCGGATCGAATTCGTGAAGAAATGGCAAAATCGGCAGAAGAAAAGGCGGTTGCATCCGAGTCGGGGGATGGTGCATCGGCTACAGCGGCCAAGCTTGGTGCCGTGGCGGACGACGATGACGATGATGCCGGCGACACCTTGAACACCGATACCGACGAAGAAGACGAGGAGGCATAACATGGCGATAGGAACCCAATATAAAGGACGGGGCGGCAGTAACGCCAAAAATGGCGCTCCCAAACGAAAAAAACGGTTTTTTCATCGCCGGAAAGTCTGTCGTTTCTGCGCGGACAGCAGCCTGGTTATCGATTATAAAGACGCAAAGGCGTTGCGTTATTTTGTATCGGAGCGGGGTAAAATTATTCCCCGCCGAATTTCCGGCACCTGCGCGAAACATCAACGGGTGCTGCAAACAGCCATTAAACGGGCACGTTCCATTGCACTGTTGCCCTTTGTCGGATCCCTTCCGCACTGAAACGGGGCATCCGGAATAGCTCGGCTGACAAGGAGAAAATTCGCGCGTGCCGAAGGTGGTGACTGGCCAGAGCCCCACGCTGATTCTGAGTGGAATCGTGATCACTGCGTTGCTGTTTGCCGCTGCGGTCATGATTCCGTTTTTCGGGGTGTTTGCCGTCCTGGTGATTCCTTTGCCGGTACTGTTTTACCGGCTTAAGCTCGGCAGGTTTTACGGGGGCATTGTTCCGGCAGCCGCTTTTCTCCTTTGGCTGGGGCAAACCGGCGGTCTGACGGCGGATCTGTTTTTCTTTTTGGGGCAATTGGTGATGGGCTTTTCCCTGGGGGAATGCCTGGAGCGCCGATTGCCTATTGAAAAGACCATCGGCGTTGCAGCCGGTGTTGTTTTTTTGGCTGCTATTTGCACGCTGTTTTTATACACGAATGCGGCAGGCCTTGATATCGGCGTGTTTTTATCGGATTATATCAAGGCAAACCTCGCGGTTTACCAGGAGGCGTACAAAACACTCGATATGCCGAGTGAGCAGATGCAAGCGCTTTCCGTCGCGTTTGAGCATGCGCCATATGTGATTGTTCGCATTTTGCCCGGAATTTGTATGGCTGCAGCACTGTTCGGCGCTTGGATAAACTTGCTGTTGGCCCGGCCGTTATTAAAGGTCGGATGCCCGGATATTGAGCGTTTTGAGCGGTTGAATCAATGGAAAGCACCGGAGCATTTCGTGTGGGGGATTATCGGCTTCGGTGTATTGTTGCTTATCCCCGAAGTGGGGATTAAGCTGACAGGTTTCAACGGTCTGATCGTGCTGTTGCCGGTCTATTTTTTTCAGGGCATTGCCATCGTTTCTTTTTATTTTAATAAAAAGCGCTTGCCCGCAGCAATGAAATGGTTTTTATACAGCATGATCGCCTTGCAGATTTATGCCCTTATCCTTGTGATCGGCTTGGGGATTTTCGACATTTGGCTGGATTTTAGAAAATTAAAGCAACCGACGGAAACCAACGGCGTTTCCTGAGTGGAGGAACAACCATGAGAGTCTTATTAAGGGAGACGATTGAGTCCCTCGGTATCATCGGCAGCGAAGTCAATGTTGCCAAGGGCTATGCCCGAAATTATTTGCTGCCGCAGCGCAAAGCCATATTGGCGACTGTGCAGAACCGAAAATTGATGGAGTCGGAAAAAGGCAAGGTAGACCTGCAGATAGCAAAGGAAAAGTCCATGGCCGAGGAAATGGCCAAACGGCTTGAATCCGTGGTCTGCACCATTGCGGCAAAGGTTAGCGAAGAGGATCGTTTGTATGGATCGATCACCGTGCGGGATATTCTGGATGCTTTGGCCAAACAGGAAATCGAGGTGGATAAACGCAGGGTGCTCTTAAGCGAGCCGATTAAAAGCTTGGGTTCTTATAAAATCCCCATTCGAGTGTATAAGGATGTGGAACCCGAGATTACCGTGGAAATCGTTCCCGAGCAGTAGCCCCTTTTTCAAAGATATGCCCGAAAAAACGCGGATAATCGCAGAGGGGCCGTGAAACGAGATGTTTGAGTTAAGCTGATAGCTGATAGCTGATAGCTGATAGCTCATAGCTCATAGCTCATAGTTGATAGCTCATAGCTCATAGCTGACAGCGGATAGCGGATAGGGTTTAGCCTCCGGCAAAGCCGGTTTCGATGTTTCGTGTGTTTAATCATTTGCCCGGGGAAAGGCGGCCGTTTTGCCTGCCCCCGGGATTAGTGAGACTTGGCCGCATTTATATGGCAGATTCCCCGCAAAATCGTTCCAAAGATCCCTCCCTAAGCCATCTGCCCCCCCAAAGCATTGAAGCCGAGGAATCCCTTTTAAGCGCCATTTTAATTGATAATGAGGCGTTGTTTGATGTGGTGGAAGTGTTGGGAGCGGACGATTTTTACCGGCCCGCCCATCAGAAGATATTCTCGGCTATCACGAATTTATTTGATAAGCGGGAACCGATCGATTTGGTGACGCTTACCACGCATCTTCGGAATATCAACCTGCTGGAAGATATCGGGGGGGCCGCTTATCTTTCAAATCTGGTCAGTTCGGTGCCGATGGCCGTTAATCCGAGGCACTACGCGGGCATCATTCACGAAAAAGCGGTGCTCAGGCGCTTGATTCAGCGCAGCAATGAAATCACTCGCCGGTGTTATGAGCACCAGGGGGAAGTGGACGAGGTCATCAATTTTGCCGAAAGCAGTATTTTTGAAATATCGGAAGATAAGATCAAGCCGGCATTTTATCCGGTGGAAAAACTCGTCATTGATAACCTGGACGAGCTTGAAGAACGAAAAAATAACAAGTCGCTTCTCACCGGAGTGCCCACCGGCTATACGCAGCTGGATCAGATGACGGCCGGGCTTCAGAAATCGGATTTGATTATTCTAGCCGCCCGGCCCAGTATGGGGAAAACCGCCTTTGCGTTGAATATCGCCAGAAATGCCGCGGTGGACGGAAAGGTGCCGGTGGCCGTTTTTTCTCTGGAAATGTCCAAGGAACAGCTTTCCATGCGCATGCTTTGCGCGGAATCCCGGGTGGACTCCTCTAAATTGAGAAGCGGGTTTTTCAGCAATGACGATTATCGAAAGCTGACGGATGCCGCGGACGCCTTTTCACAGGCGCCCATCTACATTGACGACTCGCCCAGTCTGGGCTCCATGGATGTTCGAACCAAGTCCAGACGGCTGAAAATGGAGAAAGGGCTGGGGCTTATCATCATTGATTATATTCAGCTCATGCGAAGCCGAACCATTTCCGATCGGCGGGATCTTGAGATTTCGGAAATTTCCAGATCGTTAAAAGGCCTTGCCAAGGAATTGAATGTGCCCGTCATTGCCTTATCGCAGCTTAACCGCAAGCTTGAAGAAAGAAGCGATAAGCGTCCCCAGCTATCGGACCTTAGAGAGTCCGGCGCTCTGGAGCAGGATGCCGATGTGGTGGCGTTCATCTATCGGGATGAGGTCTATAATAAGGAAGAAAACAACCCCAACATCAACACGGCGGAAATTATTGTGGCCAAACAGAGAAATGGCCCCATCGGTACCGCGCGTCTTGCCTTTTTAAAATCCTATACCCGCTTTGAGAACCTGGCATCTTCTGATTATTATGACGGGAGTTAAATGAAGCGACTCCATGGGAACACCATCGGGCTGAAGGCAAATCAGTTGCACCGGCTTGAAAACCTTTACCGGCGGCGGATTCCACCGCAATTTGTCATCACTCCGGAGCTGTGCCGCGATCTTGCCGCGCTTTCCCACGAAACCGGCCGCCAAATGGGACTTTTGGTCAACCGCCGGGGGCATGTGGAATTTGTGATCGTGGGGGATGCGCATGGTATCGTGATTCCCGACACGCAGTCCTATCGCAGCGCTCCCGGTCGGTTAAGAGGACTTCGCTGCATTCATACGCATCTGAAGGAAACCGAAGGGGTCAGCCGGGATGATCTGACCGATTTATCCCTGCTGCGACTGGACCTTATGGCGGTGGTGACGGTCGCCGGTGATGGGCTGGCTCGCGAAATATGGGTCGCGCACCTTATCCCGAGTGCGTCCGAAGAGGCACCCTACGAGATATTGCCCCCGATTTCCCCGCACCATCCGGAGATGGATTGCCTGGAGATGATTCTGGCTCTGGAACGTGAGATCGGCCGGTCGGCGGGCAGTATTCATTATACCGAGAGTGGAATCGAACGGGCGTTGTTGGTCGGGGTCGCCATCGGACCCAAACAGGCTGCGTTGGATAGCTTAAATGAGCTGAAAGCGCTTTCCCGATCCTGCGGCATAGAGGTGGTCGGTACCCGGCTTCAGCAGCGCAGCCGGGCGGATGCCCGGTATCTTCTGGGTAGTGGAAAACTTCAGGAATTGTCCATTGTTGCGCAGCAGGCAGGGGTTTCCCTGCTGGTGTTTGACCAGGAGCTGAACCCTTCCCAGATTCGCGCCATCACGGACCTGATAGATCTTAAAGTGATTGACCGCACGCAACTGATTCTGGATATTTTTGCCCAGCGCGCCCGGACCCGAGATGGCAAGCGGCAGGTGGAGCTAGCCCAGTTGCGGTATTTATTGCCCCGGCTGATTGCCAAAAATACCGCCATGAGCCGGTTGACCGGCGGTATCGGCGGCAGAGGCCCCGGGGAAACAAAGCTTGAGATCAACCGCCGCCGGGTACGGGAACGAATCACCCGCCTTGAAAAGGATCTGGCGCTGGTCCGCAAGCAGCGCGCGCAACAACGGGCCCGCCGGGATCGCAAGCAAATTCCGGTTATTTCGATTATCGGCTATACCAATGCCGGAAAATCCACCCTGCTCAACACACTGACACACAGTCACATGCTGGCGGAAAGCCGTTTGTTCGCAACGCTTGATACGGCCAGCAGGCGCCTGCGGTTTCCACGGGATACGGAAGTGATCATCACGGACACGGTCGGGTTTATTCGGGATCTTCCCAAGGAGTTGATGGCGGCCTTTCGGGCGACGCTAGAAGAATTGGAAAGCGCGGATTTACTGCTGCATGTGGTGGATGTCAGCTCACCGCATTTTGAGGCGCATATGGATTCCGTGGAAAAGGTGCTGATCGAACTCAACTTGAACCGGATGCCGTGCCTTTGTGCCTTTAACAAACAAGATCGGGTGGCGCCGGAGTTGCTGGCCGGCTTGAAGGGCCGGCTGGACGGGGTCTTTATTTCCGCTCGTGACCCCGAAACACTTCGGCCGCTCATCGAAGAAATGGAGCAACTGGTCAACCGTTGCAAACCGGATTAATACCGTTATCAGCAACATACATCCCAAAACGGGAATGATCGTTTTTTTTGCGCTAAGGGCGTTATCTTTAAAGCGTTCGAGCATCCCAGCATCCCAGCATCCTAGCATCCGGCTTTGCCGGATTAGGATTGACTTTCCATGGTCGAGTTCATATACTCAGCGTCAGATATGGATCTTGAACAAATCAAAAGCGTCGGTGTTCGTGCCGCTTGTCAGGCTGGAGAGATCTTGCGCGGCTTTCATGGCGGCGCATTGAATATTCGGAAAAAAGGGGTCATCGATCTGGTGACCGAAGCGGATACGGCATCGGAAAAGCGGATTATCGATACCATTCGTTCCGCTTATCCGGGCCATGATATTCTGGCGGAAGAAAGTGGCCTTATCATCGGCGATGGAAAATACCAGTGGATCATCGACCCGCTGGACGGTACCACTAATTTTGCGCATGGGCTGGATGTATATTCCGTTTCCATTGCCTTTTCGGTGGCCGGTCAGGTGGTGATGGGGGTGGTGTTTTCCCCGGCCGGCGGTGAGTTGTTTGCAGCGATTAAAGGAAAAGGCGCGACGTTAAATGGCAAGGCTATCCGGGTCTCATCCACTGAGTCCATCGCGGATAGCCTTTTGGTTACGGGCTTTCCGTATAACGCAAGAGACATGATGGCGCCGCTCTTGACGCGGTTTTCAAATTGTATGGCTGCCAGTCAGGGCATTCGGCGATTCGGTTCGGCAGCCATTGATCTATGTTATGTGGCTTGTGGGCGGTTTGACGGATTTTGGGAAGAAAATCTCAAGCCGTGGGATACGGCCGCCGGGGCGTTGATTGCCGAAGAAGCCGGCGGCAGAGTGACGAATTTTCAGAATAGCCCCTTTTCGAACGATATGGCGCAGATCGTGGCCACCAATGGCTTTATTCACTCCGAGATGCTTGTGTTGCTTGGAAGTGAAAATAACATAAGTTAGGTTAAGGTGTATAATGAATAAAAGTATTTTGAAGGCCATCTCTCTGGATGATCATGTGGGATGTTTTGGAAATTTCAACCGGAAAAATTTGATCTGTAAAAAATATTGTGCCCTGAATTTGCGTTGCGCAATTGAGAATGAACAAAGTGTCCGGATTGAGGTGTTGGAAGATCTGATGATCTCTGAAGGTTTTTTTAGCAGGGTAAATTAGGCCCTTTTAGTAACCATATACCCTTTATCAGAAACATGCACGAAAAAGCGTGTATCATTGGAGAAGGTTGTTAGCTGCCAAGCATCCCAGCCGCCCAGCTTCCGGCTTTGCCGGATTAGGAGAATATCTTACCCGGATTGAGCACTCCCCGTGGATCGAACGCCGATTTTATTTTTTTCATTAACCGGGTTTCAACGACGCCGATTTCCCGGTTAAAATAGGGCGCCTTGGCGGTTCCAACCCCATGTTCGCCGGAAATGGTTCCCCCGAGCGCCAGCGTGTAATCGAAAAGCGCGCTGACCGCGTTTTCAGCCTTCAGCGCATCCCGGCTCACCTTTTTATCCAACATAATGTGAAAATGAATGTTGCCGTCCCCCGCATGGCCGAAACTGGCCATGGTGAGTCCGGTTTCTTTTTTCAAGGCTTCTATCTTTCGCACCATATCTGGAATCTTGCTGCGTGGTACCACGATGTCTTCATTTATTTTATCCGGGCCATATAAATACATGGCGGGTGAGAGCGCTTTTCGCGCCCGCCACAGATTCTTGGCTTCCTGTTCATTTTGGGCGATGACGGCTTCCAGCGCGCCCCTGGCATCGCACAGGGTTTTTAAGGCCTGAATATCGCGGGCGGTCTCTTCATTCCGGCCATCCACTTCAATAATGAGAAGCGCACCCGCCGTGGTCGGCAACCCGATTTTTAGATACGTTTCCGCGCAGCGGATGGATGCATTGTCCATATATTCAATGGCGCGGGGAACCAAACCGCTCCGGATGATTTCAGATACGGTTTCCGCGGCGGTTTCGATTCTTTCAAACACAACTTTTAAGGTCCGAACCGATTCGGGCTTGGGAATGAGCCGAAGTGCCATGCGGGTGATCACCCCCAGGGTGCCTTCGGAGCCGACCATCAGGCGGGTTAAATCATAACCGACCACGCCCTTGGTGGTTTGAACCCCGGCATGAATGATCTCGCCTGTGCCGATGACCGCTTCAAGTCCCAGCACGTAATCCCGCGTAACGCCGTATTTTACGGCACGCGGGCCTCCGGCGCACTCGCCTAAGTTCCCGCCGAGCGTTGAAAATTCGGCACTGGATGGATCCGGCGGATAATAAAGGCCCAGCTTTTCGACTTCCGTGTGAAGATGACCCGTCAGGACGCCCGGCTCCACATGGGCCACGAGATTATCCGTATCGATATGAAGAATTTTGTTCAGACGGGTGGTTACCAGGACGACGCCTCCATTGACAGGTAGTGCGCCACCGGTGGTGCCGGAGCCGCTGCCCCGGGGGATGACGGGAAAATTCGCCTCGTTGGCCAGCCGAAGGATGGCCGCCACTTCCCCTGTGCTTCCCGGAAAGATGACCGCATCCGGCAGATGCATTTGCCGGGTGGCATCATAGGCGTAGCAGGCCAGATCTTCCTTCTCGCGCGTGCAATGGGCGCTTCCCACACAGTGTTGAAGTTGAGCGTATATCCGGTTTTCAAGGGGCATGACGTGATCGGTTCCGTTTAAGGCGGATTAGAATACACCCCGCTCCAGTTTGTCGACAAGGTAGTTGACCTGTTGCTTGAGCACGCCGCTGTCTTTGATGCCGGATTCAACCAGGTTGACAGCATGAAGGACGGTGGCATGATAGCGGTTAAAACTCCTGCCGATGGTCTGAAGGGGAGAGTCCGTATATTTACGGGAAAGATACATAGCGATTTGCCTTGGCCGTGAAATATGCTGCTTGCGGGATTTGGAGGCGATATCGGCGGCGCTGATGCCGAATTGCTTGCATACCAACTGCTTGATGCTTTCAACCGTGATGGTTTGTCGCTGGCTGGTAATATGCTTGACCACGCTTTCGGCCAGATCCAAATCGATCTCTTTGCTTAAAAGGGAGGATTTTGCCGAAACACCAATGAGTCCGCTTTCCAGTTGCCGAACGTTTTCCGACAACTCTCCGGCCAGATAATGGATGACATCGTCGGGAATATTCAGATTTTTAGCCTTTGCCTTTTTCTGAAGAATACGGACCCGGGTTCGAAAATTAGGCGTATCGATCCGGGTGATCAGGCCTGAAGAGAGCCGTGATCTGAGTGAATCCGAAATTTTCGGAATCTCCACGGGAGAAAAACAACTGGAAAAAATAATTTTTTTGCCCGTATCGCTCAGATAATCCAGGGTGGCGGCCAGTTCGGACTGCGTACGTGTTTTACCGCTCAGAAAATGCACATCTTCAAGCAAAAGAACATCGCAATGGTCCCGGTATTTTTTTTTGAATTTGTCGATGCAGTCCTGGCGCAAGGATTGTACCATCTCGTTGGTAAAATCTTCCGCTGTCATATAAAACACCCGCTCATGGGGCCTTTCAGAAAGAATATGGTGCCCGACTGCCTGGGATAAGTGGCTTTTCCCCATGCCGGTTTGGGACAGGAGCATCAACGGATTCTGATCCATCACTTTGCGCGAGGCATGGGCCAGGGCCGCGGAAAAGGCAAAATCATTGTTGGTGCCGACCACAAACTGGTCAAAGGTAAAATCTCTTCGCAACAGGCGACCGCTGAACGGTTTGACTTGAATACCGGGCAGCGCCAGCTGTATCGGCGCCTTTGGTTCGGCGCCGGTAGGCTCTACGGCCTGTTTTCCATTGTTTTTCAGGACGTCCACCTGTAGGCTCATGCGCATGCCGGTGGCGTGTTCCCACTCGGACAATACAAGCCCTGCGAACTGATCCTGAAACCGGCGTTTGATATAAAAATTTGGGGCGCCGAGAATGAGCTGATTACTCTCGATATTACTAAACTCGATCGGCTCGATCCACATTTTGAACGCGTGTGTGGGAAGTTGTTGTTTACAGGCAGCCTTGACTTTTTGAAATAGTGAATCCATCAGTTTCAAACCGCTTTCCGTTAGAGAATAATTCGGGTATAATTTTTGCTTCAGATGAGACCCGCTAAAGAGCGGAAAATTTTCAGTTTGGAAGGATACTGCCGATTTATTATTGCTTCCGTGACAACGAGATGGGTTTTAGGGGAAACAGGGATAAGTGTCAATCCGGAAAAACCGTGTTTTGAAGGTGAAGGGCCAATGAGTTGTTAACAATTTGTAATGATATGGATATACAATAAAAATTATCTTGTTGACACAGTTCCCCCTCCTGAAATCGGATTCTGCGGAGGGTGACGTTTCTTTAGGGATTTTAAGGGGATCTATCATTGATACCCGCTTGTCGAAAAACAATGAATCTCTTAAAAGCTGTTTTTTTTAACGAATATCGTCTGTTTTCAATATAATTAATAACCACTGAAATCGAATCGCTGGCACGGTATTTTCATAGCGATAAAACTGGCCGCCCTCAGGGATTTTGATCCGGCGCCTGCCGTGCTATAAAGCCAAAAACAGTATTTTATTCCCGTTAACGGGGGGGAAAAAAGAGTAACGAATTACCTAGGAAAATCATATATGAGTAATAAATTACCACTTCCGATTATTGGCATTACCATGGGGGATCCGGTGGGGGTCGGCCCGGAAATTGTGATCAAGACCTTTGAGGATGCCACGTTATCGGCGCTGTGCCGGCCGTTGGTAGTGGGGGATGTCTCCCGGCTTGCATGGATTGCGCACCGCATGGGCAGCCGGTTGCGACTTAATCCGATACCCGCACCGGCCAAGGGGGTATACGAGGCGGGGGTGTTGAACGTGTTACAAGTTTCCCCGCTATTGCCGGACCGGATTGACTGGGGCCATCCGACTTATGAAACCGGACGGGCTATGGTCTCTTATATCGAAACAGCGGTTGATTTAGCGGTTCAAGGTGAAATAGCCGCCATGGTCACCTGCCCCATCAATAAAAAAGCCATGGCCGAGGCCGGTTTTGATTTCCCCGGGCATACGGAGTTGTTGGCCAAGCGGACGGGCACGGAGCAGGTGGTTATGATGCTTGCCGGTACGCGGCTGCGTGTGGTGCTGGTCACAATTCATACGGCCCTTTGCCGGGTGGCGGCAGAACTGAGCACGCAACGCATTTTGGAAACGATTATTCTAACAGCGCATGCCCTTCGGGAAAGATTCGGCATGGTTGATCCCCGGTTGGCGGTGGCGGGGTTAAACCCCCATGCGGGCGAGGGCGGCTTATTCGGGGATGAGGAGGCCCGGCTGATTCTGCCCGCCGTTCTGGCGGCAAGAGCGGCCGGGGTGAATGCTTCCGGCCCCTTTGCGCCGGACACGGTGTTTTATCATGCCGCCGCCGGACAGTTTGACGGGGTGGTTTGCATGTACCATGACCAGGGGTTGATTCCGTTTAAATTGCTGCATTTTGAAGACGGCGTCAATACGACCCTGGGCCTTCCCATTATCAGAACTTCCGTGGACCATGGGACGGCCTATGATATAGCTGGCACCGGCCGGGCGAATGAGAGAAGCCTTCGGGCGGCCGTTGAAATGGCGGTGCAACAGGTGTTTTTTAAAGCGGCTGCGAAATTGTAGGGGAATTTGGAGCGGGCAAAGAGGGGTGGGTTCTTATAGATCCGTGCACGTGCACGTTCACGCGCACGTGTACGTTTACGTTCACGATTAACCATGATGGTATTTCTTTGCAAACAGATAAAATTATGATTCGCGGGGCGCGGCAACATAACCTGAAGGGGATAGATGTGGATATTCCCCGAAATGCCCTGGTTGTGGTAACGGGCCTTTCGGGATCCGGTAAATCAAGCCTGGCGTTTGATACCTTGTATGCCGAGGGGCAGCGCCGGTATGTGGAATCGTTGAGCGCCTATGCCCGGCAGTTTCTGGAACGGCTTGAAAAACCGGATGTGGATCATATCGA
The DNA here is from genome assembly GCA_034003325.1 of Desulfobacterales bacterium. Taxonomy (NCBI): domain Bacteria; kingdom Pseudomonadati; phylum Thermodesulfobacteriota; class Desulfobacteria; order Desulfobacterales; species Desulfobacterales bacterium. The sequence goes on along the minus strand of JAVEYW010000007.1, from coordinate 138,670 downwards.
GGGGCTTTCCCCCGCCATTGCCATTGAGCAAAAAAGCGCTGGGCACAACCCCCGCTCCACGGTAGGCACCGTGACCGAAATTTACGATTATTTAAGGTTGCTCTATGCCCGGGTCGGGGTGCCCCGCTGCCATCAATGCGGCGCCGTCATCAGCGCGCAGAGCATCGACCAAATGGTCGATCAGGTGATGGCGTTGCCGGAAGGAACGCGCATCATTTTGCTTTCGCCTCTGGTGTCGGCTGCAAAAGGGGGGCATGAGAAACTGATTCAACGATTGCGAAAGGATGGGTTTGCTCGTGTTCGGGTGGATGGCCGAATGCTGGAAATAGAAGCGGTGAAAGGTCTGGACAAGCAGACGCCGCACACGATCGACGTGGTCGTGGACCGGTTGATCGTCAAACCCGAAATCAAAAATCGCCTGGCCGATTCACTGGAGTTGGCCTTGGCCCAGTCGGCAGGCCGCGCGATGGTGGATGTCATAACAGGGGATGAGGTGAATAGCAGCCTTTTTTTCAGCGAGAAGGCTGTCTGCGTTACCTGTGATGTCAGTTATCCTGAATTGACGCCGGCCAGCTTTTCATTTAACTCGCCGCAGGGTGCCTGCCCGGAATGCAACGGACTGGGCGCTATTACCGAATTTGATCCGGAGCTCATCTTCCCGAATCCCTCGCTTTCCCTGCGCCAAGGGGCGGCAGCGCCATGGGCGACTCGCAGTTCTCTGTATTTCATAGAATTTTTAGAGGCACTCACCGCCTGTTATCAGGTGGATATTTATACGCCCTACAAGGCGCTGCCCGAAGCCTTTCAGCAGGTCCTTCTCTACGGCTCGGGAGAGACGCAAATTCCCTTTTCCTTTATGCGCAAGGAACGTCGGGTGACCATTCAAAAGCCCTTTGAAGGAATAATTCCCAATTTAAAACGGCGCTATCGGGAAAGCGATTCCCGCCAGATTCGGGAGGAGGTCTCCCGGTTTATGAATTATCGCACCTGCTCCGCCTGCCGGGGTGCCAAATTGAATCCGGCGAGCCGATCGGTGACGCTTGGCGGTGTGCGCATTCATGAGTTGACGGCCATGACCGTGGAAAAGGTTCGAGCGTTTTTTGATCAGCTTTCCCTGAATGAGAAAGAAGGGGCCATTGCCCGGAATATTGTCAAGGAGGTCGGAGCCAGAATCGGCTTTCTGGAAGATGTCGGTTTATCCTATCTGACCCTGGACCGGTCGGCGCAGAGCTTGTCCGGTGGAGAAAGCCAGCGAATCCGGTTGGCCACCCAGATCGGATCAAAATTAACGGGGGTTCTGTATGTATTGGATGAACCGAGCATCGGGCTGCATCAGCGGGATAATTTGCGGCTGCTGAATGCGTTGTTTAAAATGCGTGATTTGGGTAATACCGTGCTGGTGGTGGAACACGATGAAACCACCATTCGCACCTGCGACCACGTGATCGATATGGGCCCCGGTGCCGGCGTGAACGGCGGGCGAATTCTGTATTCGGGGCCGCCCGGCCAGCTTTCAGCGGTTGCCGAGTCCTTGACCGGGCAGTATCTATCGGGACAAAGACAGGTGCCGGTGCCGGCCGTTCGCCGTTGCGGGAATGGGACAAGGCTTTTGATCGAGGGCGCCTCGGAAAATAATCTGAAGGACATCGATGTGGCGTTTCCCTTAGGGTGTTTGATCTGTGTGACGGGGGTGTCCGGGTCTGGAAAATCAAGTCTCGTTCTGGAAACCTTATACCCGGCGATAGCACAGCAATTATACCGGTCCCGCAGCCGGGCCGGCCGGTATCGGCATATTTCCGGGTTGAATCATATCGACAAGATCGTTCATATCGATCAAAGCCCCATCGGCAAAACGCCCAGATCCAATCCCGGCACCTATACCGGCCTGTTTACCTATATTCGGGATCTTTTTGCCAAAACAGCGGATGCCCGTATGCGGGGGTATAAATCAGGGCGGTTCAGTTTCAATGTGAAAGGCGGCCGGTGTGAGGCTTGCGGCGGGGACGGCATTATTCGTATTGAGATGCATTTTTTGCCGGATGTGTATGTGACCTGCGATGTCTGCCACGGCAAACGGTATAACCGAGAAACCCTGGAGATCCGATACAAGGGAAAAACCATCGCCGAGGTGCTGAATATGACCATCAACCAGTGCCGGGCCTTTTTTGAACCTATTCGGCTCATTCGGGAAAAGCTTGAAACCCTGCAGGATGTGGGGGTCGGCTATATTAAAATAGGTCAGTCGGCCACCACGCTGTCCGGCGGAGAGGCCCAGCGCATCAAGCTGGCCCGGGAGCTTAGTAAGCAGGGTACCGGAAAGACGCTCTACATACTCGATGAACCGACCACGGGCCTTCACATGGAAGATGTGCGCCATTTGCTTGAAGTGTTAAATCGCTTGGTGGACGCGGGAAATACCATTCTGGTGATTGAGCATAACCTGGATGTGATTAAAACGGCCGATTATATTATTGACCTTGGGCCAGAGGGCGGCGAGGCCGGGGGACGAATTCTAGGATGCGGCACGCCGGAAGAGATTGCGGCCATGCCCGAATCCCATACCGGCCGGTATCTTAAAGTCGTGTTGGAAAAGAGGGGGATGACGCCGAGCTGACAGTTTATAAATAGTGTGGTTAAGACTTATAACATATCGATAGTTAAACTATAAAAATAGCCGATATGAAATTGGTTGAATAGCGGGTGCGGATTGAAGGCTTGCGGTGTTCTCGAATGTAAAAAAGGCAGCGCTGAAAATATTCAGCGCCGCCTTTTTTATAAAAACAGATGTATCCGCAAATATGCGTTAGTGCGCGCCGCCACCTAACAAGCCGGCGATGGCTGCTGCCTGCGGATGCGCAAAAATCAGAATCAGCGCGATAACCAGAGCGTAAATACACAAAGACTCGATCAGCGCCAGACCGATCAGCAGGGTAACCGTTACCTTACCTGAAGATTCGGGGTTCCGGGCAATCCCTTCGACGGCTGCTTTCAGGCCGAGGCCCTGGGCAATACCGCAACCAAACGCTGCAACGGCGATACCGAAACCAGCTGCGGTAACGCAAGCAATAAAAAACTGTAATGCATTCGCTTCCATGTTTAACTCTACCTCCTCATTTAAAAGTATTAAAGTTTGGCTTCTTCCATAATCCTGTATAAAAAACAATGACGTCGAAAAAACGATGCTTGATTAATGGGCATGTTCCATTGCGCCGGTAAAGTACATGACCGAGAGCAGGAAGAAAACGAACGCCTGCACCAGGGCCACGAAAATACCCAACGCCATAATCGGCAGCGGTGCCAGAAAGGCGCCCGCGAGCATGAATAAAATTCCCAACACCAGTTCATGGCCCATCATGTTACCGAAAAGACGAATGGACAGGCTCAAGATTCGGGCGATATGACCGATTACTTCGATAAAGAAAATAATCGGTACCAGCCACCAAATGGGACCCATAAAGTGTTTGATGTATTTTGCGCCGTGGTATTTCACACCGATGAGGTGCGTGGAAACAACAACGACAAGCGCGCAGGATAGGGTGGTGTTCAAGTTGGCCGTCGGGGGGAAAAAACCGGGAACCAGGCCGATCAGGTTGCATGCGGCGATGTAGATAAATACCGTTGCCAGCAACGGGAAGAGCCACCGGCCTTCCTCGCCGGTGATGTCGACCATGAATTCTTCCATCCCCGAAATGACCACCTCAAAAAAGTTCTGCATTTTGGTGGGAATCAGACTTACGGTTTTGGCAGCCATCGCACCCACAATAATCAGAACGACGATGACAAACCAGGAATAAATAACATGCGGATAATGATGGGCAAAACTGCCCAAGCCGACCATCTCGAACAATTTGACCAAAAACAAATACGGATGTTCCACCTTATACAGCCTCCTTGCAGAGTAAAAGTTTGATTTCACGCATGGTGGCGAGCATAATGCTGGCCACGACCACGGAAAGACCGATGATAAGCCCCACGGGGTCTACGATATGTTCCCAAATAAGCAGGAAAATGATCGCGCCGCTGACAACGAACCGAAAATAGTACTTTGCCAGAACCAGAGTATGCGACCCGATGTGCGGCGGTGTGAGCGTTTTTTTCAGCGTTCCGGACAATAGGTGAAAGTTGACCGTGACAATAAGACCACCGAAAAAAATGCCGCCCGCAAAGTCTAAAGAAAACAGGGAAACACTCAGAATGCTGGCGATGGCAAACAGCACCCAATTGGATCGGGTGACAAATACCAATAATCGCTGTTGAATATTCACTATTCCCTCTTTCCGCCGTTGCCGCTGGTCAGAACTTCCTGGTTTTTTTAATGGCAAGTCCGATGTTGCGAAAACCGGCGGCGATTCCAAGTCCCAGACAGATAAACAACCCCCACGGATGGGTGTTGAGTTTGCGGTCCAAATAAAGCCCGAGCCCGAGCCCGATGAAGATCGAAAATGCCACCGACAGGCCGAGACTGCTGTAAAAAGCCAGTTCCCTGAATGCTTGCCGGTTTTCTTTTTTCAAAAACAGCGCCGTCCTTTCGAATGCGTTTGACCCGTCTCATCAGGCATGACTATAAGATAAAGGGCACTAACACAAGCCGCCGGTCAAGTCAATGCAATTTTGGCAATTTTGGCGGCGTTACAGAGACACATCCGCTGCATCAAATACCGGACCGTCCTTGCACACATGCCAATATCGGTCCGGGTCATTCCGTTTGGGAACGGCACAGCCGAGACACGCACCCATGCCGCAAGCCATCATGGATTCAATGGATACCTGGCAGGCAACGGCATATTTTTCACTGATGCCGACGATACAGGCCAGCATCGGCAGGGGGCCGCAGGCATATATCCCATCGGGCGGCGATTGGGCGACCGCTGTTTCCAGGGGATGCGTGACCAGGCAATGGTCCCCGGCACTGCCGTCATCTGTGGTGATGTGCACGGCGATTCCCAGGGATTTAAAATCCTCGATGCACAGCAGATCCTCCTCTGACCGGCCGCCTAAAAACATGCGGCATGCGGCAGGCGACATGCCGGATTGCACCAGCTGCGTGGCCAGAAACACCAGCGGCGGGACACCGATGCCGCCGCCGACCAGGTAGACGGTGTGATATCGGTCCGGAATGCGAAAACCGTTTCCAATGGGTCCCAGTATATCCAGCAAATCTCCTTTCCGTGCACTGGAAAGCAGTCTTGTTCCCACGCCCACCACCTTATATAAAAGTTCGATGCCGACGCATTGTCCCTTTTGAATAATCAACCGGTGAATGGAAAACGGCCTGCGAAGCAGAGGGGCGTGTTGCTGTGAGATGCGAAGCATCACAAACTGGCCCGGTATGGCTTGTGCATAGCCCTTGCACGCCAACCCCAGGCTGTAATAGGCGGGCCCTTTGGGCCGGTTCCACAGAACGTTCGCACTTTCTTGTATCATGGTGAATTAATCCGTTACCCCGGTCAGGCCGATGACAGCGGCAAACCGGCCTGTGTTTTTTTCGGCCCGATAAGAGAAAAAAAGATCGGTTCGGCACCGGGTACACAGGTTGCTTTGGTGAATATTGTGTGCCATGACGCCGGCAGCCTGCAATTGGTTCCGGCTGATGGCCCAGAAATCAAAATAACACGACCTGGTTCTATATTGCCATAGCGCTTCGGGGATTTCCTCTCTATAATGGATGAATTCCGCGCAACAGGGACCGAGCGACGGCCCGATTCCTGCCAACAGGTCGCAGGGCCGCGAGCCGAACACCGCTGCCAATTTTTCCACGGTCCGCTCGACAATGTTTTGAATACTGCCCCGCCATCCGGAATGAATGTTGGCAATGGCGGTGTGAACCGGATCAACCAGCATGACGGATTGACAATCCGCCGCTTGAATAACGAGATGGGCGCCGGGGACATTGGTGATGACAGCGTCGCCCACGGGGGGAATGATCGGGGGCATCTCCGGGGAATGCCCCTCGAAAACGACAATGTCGCTGCCGTGCACCTGGTGAATAAATATTAAGCTGGCATCGGCAAGAGCGCGCCGCACCGCAAGCCGGTTTTTTTCTACGGCCTCGGGCGAATCGCCCACCGACCGCCCCACATTCAAGCTCGCATACGGCCCGCGGCTGTGACCGCCCTTTCGCGTAAAAACGCCATGGCGCAGCCCCGCAATTTCTGAAAAATGAGGGAACTCATAATACGATACCCCCTCAACCTGCTTTTCAATCAACACACACCACCCGTTTTTTTCAGCCGCCACGCACAATCGGCTCACATCGTTCTTGCCAAGGTCAACACATCCACCTGCCGGGCACCGGCTGCCAGAAGCACCCGGGCGCATTCGTTGACGGTGGCGCCCGTGGTGAAGACATCGTCCACCAAAAGGATGCGCTTGCCGGTGATTCCGGCTGCCGGCGTCACGGAAAATGCATTTAAAATATTGTGCTGCCGGTGGTGCTTTCCCAGGCCGGTTTGCGGCGCGGTCGGCCGGTGGCGGAAAAGGTATTCGTTTTGCACTTCGATTCCGCACGCCTTACCATAGGTCTTTTGAAACCGATCCGGCCAGTCCCGAATCAGCAGCCAGGCCTGATTGAATCCACGCCGTCGCATTCGCTTTCGATGCAGGGGCACCGGCAGCACAAGATCAATGCTTTCGGACTTCCAAAACCGTTGAAATGCGACATAAAGCAGGCTGCTCAACGGGCGCGCCAGGGTGGTGTTCTCTTTGTACTTCAGGCTGTGAACCATCGCCATGAGGGGGCCGTCATACACACCGGCGGCCCGAGCGCGGGCAAAATGCCCGGGCGCTGAAATGCAATCGCCGCAAAGATGATCCGCCCCTTCCCGGCTGGTAAACAGGATGCCGCACCGGCTGCACAGCGGAGAGCTGATCGGCCTGAACCGAGACATACAAGCCGGGCACCATAAGCCATTCATCATGGGAACCCGCCCCTCGTCGACAGGCGAAGCGCCCCCTATCACCGGTGTTCCCGGGTTTTCAGGGAAAGAATGAAATGCCTGCCCGCAAGCCCGGCATCTTAACGGCAGCAGCAGGCCCAGCACAGCGGACCCGAGACGGCGCCATTCCCATCGGCCCTTCCTTCGGGTTATCCCATTTGATTGACTATTTCCTCGGCAAACCGGGAGCATTTGACCTCGGTCGCCCCCTTTATCTGGCGGGCCAGGTCATAGGTGACGATTCCTTTTTGAATGGTTTGCTGCAGGGCGCTTCTGATCAGATCGGCGGCCGCTTTCCATCCCATATAATCGAGCATCATGGCGCCTGAGAGAATCAGAGAGCCGGGGTTTACCATATCCAGTCCGGCATATTTGGGCGCGGTGCCGTGCGTGGCCTCGAACACGGCGCAGGTGTCTCCGATATTGGCGCCCGGCGCCATACCAAGACCGCCGATCTGCGCGGCCAGTGCATCGGAAATATAATCGCCGTTCAGGTTCGGCGTGGCAATAACATGATACTCTTCCGGCCGCAGCAGCACCTGCTGAAAGAGCATGTCCGCGATCCGGTCCTTGATCACGACTTTGCCTTCCGGTTGTTTGCCGTCATAGGTGTCCCACAGCTCGGCCTCGGTAAGGGTCTTGTCCCCGAATTTTTCCTTTGCAACCTCATATCCCCAGGTGGCAAAGGCCCCTTCGGTGAACTTCATGATATTGCCTTTATGCATGAGGGTGACCGAGGGCAGGTGGTTGTCGATGGCATGAAGGATGGCGCTGGCGACCAGGCGCTTGCTGTTCTGCGGGCTCATGGGCTTAATGCCGATACCGGCATTCCGCGGAAGCTCGGCGCCCATTTGATCCCGAATAAAAGCGGCGATTTTCTCGGCTTCCGGACTGCCGCTGGCCCATTCAATCCCCGCGTAGACATCTTCCGTATTTTCCCGAAAGATCACCATGTTGATTTTCTCGGGGGCTTTCATGGGGCTTGGCACCGGGTCGATGTATTGAACCGGCCGAACACAGGCGTACAAATCCAGTTTTTGCCGAATGGTCACATTGAGGCTTCGAATGCCTTTTCCAACCGGTGTGGTTAACGGCCCCTTGATGGCGACCACGTATTCCCGAATCGCTTCAAGGGCCTCGTTCGGTAGCCACTCGCCGGTTCTTTCAAACCCCTTTTCGCCGACATTGAGTTCTTTCCAGAGAATCTTTTTGGTGCCGCCGAAGGCGTGCGCCACTGCCTGGTCGATGACCCGTCTGGAGGCCCGCCAGATATCGGGTCCGGTACCATCCCCTTCAATAAAGGGAATGACCGGTGTGTTCGGGACGGTCAGGGTGCCGTCGGCGTTTTTAACAATTTTGTTTCCTGTTTCCATTATGCGTCACCTTTCGCGGAATAAAGCGTTTTTTCATTTTGTTGATAGGGGGTCGAGCGATTTCGCTGGCGCAGAACCTCGTACATGGCCACGGCGCCGGCCACCGACGCATTCAGGGAATTAAGCGGTCCCAGCTGCGGAATGGATACCAACCCATCGCAATGCTTTTTGACCAGCGGCCGAATGCCTTTTTCCTCACCGCCGACCACCAGGGCTGTGGGGACCGTCATGTCCGTGTCATATAGTTGCCTCGCCGCCGCCCGATCAAGTCCGAAGACCCACAAGCCTTTTTCCTTTAACGCATCGATCGTTCGGCTCAGGTTGGTAACCCTCGCCAATCGGATATGTTCCAGCGCGCCGGCCGATGCTTTTGACACGGCGGCGGTCGGCGGAACGCTTCGATCCTGCGGCGTGATGACCATTCCTACGCCCACGGCCAGCGCGCTGCGAATCAGCGCCCCCAGATTGTGGGGGTCCAGAACGCCGTCGATCACCAGAAAAAAAGCCGGCTTGCCGGTTTGGCTCATCGTGTTAAATAATTCCGTGTCGCTCGTCAAGGGAAAGCCGTCCACTACCGCGCAAAGCCCTTGATGTTTGTCTGTCCGGGTCAAGGATTGTATTTTATCCCCGGTTACTCTTTCCACCGGAATATGTTGTTGTTCGGCAAGGGCCAGGATGGCATGGCTTGAAGCGGCCTCCCGGCTTAAGTAAAGGAGATGAATCTTTCTTCGGCTGGCTTTCAGCGCCTCTCTAACCGGATGATGGCCGTAAAGGAGTTCCGTTTTCATACCGGCCCGGTCGCGTTTTCTGGCCTTGATGTGAGGGGGGAAACCCGTCCTTCCCGATAGGCCGTTACCAGGGTGGTTAATTCCGAGACAGCCTTATTCAGATCATCATTGACGATGATGTGGCGGTATGAGTGTTTCTGTGCGATTTCTGCCGCCGCGCTGTCCAATCGTCGTTTCGTGTCCTCGGCCGAAGCCGTGCCCCTTTTGGTTAACCGCTGCGCCAGCGTATCCATGGACGGGGGCAGAATAAAAATGGTGATGCTGTCGCTAAACCGTTTCACAATTTGAGTGGCGCCCTGCACATCGATATCGAGCAGCACATCCTCTCCGGCGGCCACGGTATGTTCCAGAAATTCGGCATCGGTGCCGTAATAGTTGCCGTAGACCTCGGCCCACTCCGCCCACATGCCGCGGGTCAAGCGGGTTTTAAATTCCGCCTGTGTAATAAAATGATAATCGATGCCGTTTTGTTCTCCGGGCCTGGGCGCACGGGTGGTATAGGAGATGGAATAACGCAGATCCGGAATATTTCCCCGCAACGCGCGGCACATCGTTGTTTTTCCGGCGCCGGATGGTGCGGAAACAATAAAAATGTGACCTCTGGCAGGGGGAAATTGGTCGTTTGAAGCGCGATTACAGTTCGTTTTCGTCGGCATGAAGGCTCGGCTTTGTTTTTTTGGGGTCTTTTAAAGCGGCAAATCGTTGAGAAACGGTTTCCGCTTGAATGGCGGAGAGAAAAATATGGTTGCTGTCCATGACGATGATCGCCCGGGTACGTCTGCCGTGAGTGACATCCACGAGCCGATTGTTTTCCTTGGCCTGGTCCTTGAGCCGTTTCATGGGCGCTGAATTCGGAGACACAATGGCCACCACCCGGTCCGCCACCACCGTGTTGCCGAATCCGATATTTAATAAATCCTGTTCCATAATCACTCCATCACCTTAAAAGGCTTGTGGGGCGCAGTTCGGTATGCCGCTCGACGCCCTCTTGCCGCCCGGGGAAAAACGATGTTTTCATTATTCCACGTTTTGCACTTGTTCGCGCATTTTTTCAAGTTCTGATTTGACCTCGACAATGGTGTGGGAAATATCGGCATTGCCGGCCTTGGCGCCCATGGTGTTGAACTCCCGGTTAAATTCTTGCAGCAGAAAGTTGAGTTTCCGGCCGCTGGCCTCCTGCTCGGCCATGATGGCGCGGAACTGCTGAATATGGCTTTTGGCTCGAATAATCTCCTCGGAAATATCGCTACGATCCGCCAAAATGGCTGCTTCCTGGGCGATTCTGGCGGCATCGATTTCAATGCTCCCTTTCGTGATGGCCAATATTCGCTCCATCAGCCGCTCGCGGTAGCGTGTCAGCAAGCCCGCCGACGCGGCTTCAATGTCCACAAGCCGCGTTTCGATGGTTCCCAGTCGGTGGGTCAGATCCGCCGCCAGGTTGGCGCCTTCTGCGGCCCGCATGGTACACAGCGCGTCCAATGCAGTTTGCAGGCAGGCCTGAATCACTATCCAGTCCGAATCCAAATTCCGCTCGTTTTCCGCCGGCCGAATAATATTTCCCGATGCGGTAATCTGCTCCAGGGCAATGGGACCGGTAAGCCCCAATTCATCCTTCAGCGCACTGAGTGCCTTGTACAAGGCTTTTGCCTTTATCGTGTTGATTTCAAAAGACTCGGCCTCATCCGGATCCAGCGGCGTTACCTGGCAGCTGATTTCAATTCTACCCCTTGACACCCGTTGATTCACCAATGATTTGATTCTTTCTTCCAGCGGCTGATAGCCGGAGGGAATGCGAATCATCATATCCAGTGCCTTGCTGTTAACCGCCCTGATTTCCATCAGAACCGATAACTTCTCAGTCGCGTGTTCCGCCCTTGCAAAAGCCGTCATGCTATTGATCATGCGTTTTTCCGTTTCCTTTCTCCATTCTCCAATCTCTACGCTCTAAGCCCTAATGCGGCAAAGCCGGATGCTGGGCGGCTGGGATGCTGGGATGCTTGGCAGCTAACAACCTTCTCCAATGATACACGCTTTTTCGTGTATGTTTCTGATAAAGGGCTCTACGCTCTAAGCCCCAACCTTCAAATCCAAAGCGAATTTTTTTCGAACTTTTTTAAGAAACCCAATCATCTCATCGCCGGCATAGTCCGGATAGGTCCAGGGCAGTGTCTGAAAATTTCCCTGCGTGTATATCAGCGTCAGGTCCGCATAGATATGATGGCCGATATAGATTCTATGGGCGAAATTTTTACCGGTGGCCAGAACGAACCGTTCAAGTAAAAGGTATCCCGGATCGATATTGACCCGGCGCTTGCCGCTTTCGCAATAGTCCTTTTCGATGGTGTTGGTGGCGAGCTTTATCGTTGAAAGCGCATCTTGCCCAATGAGTTGCTTGAACACCACCATGCGACGGAACAGCCCAGTACCCATCTCGGTTTCGTAATAATTCGTATAATCAAATGGAAACCAGGAGCTTATCATGTCAATGGCCCCGAATCGCTCCGAAAGTGCTGCCGCAATAGGATGAAACAGGTCCTTTTGGCGGGTAAAAAGGCCGATGACGAGTTTGGCGGATTGAGGCGGTTGCGGCTGGCTCATGGGCAATCGGGTTTCTTTTTTCGTCCTGGCGCTGTAGGGGCACGGCGCACCGTGCCCCTAAGGGTTTCGGGCAAAATAGTCCGCATTAGTCTATCGGCTTGGCTTCGTCTATGAGCATGATGGGTATATCATCCCGAATTTCATAAAGAAGCTTGCAATGATGGCAAATGAGGCCGTTTTCAGCTTCATTGAGCGAAAGAGGACCCTTGCATTTCGGACAGGCTAGAATATCGAGAAGTTCTTTACTAACGGCCATTGGTTTCCTCCTGGGGTACCCTGTTTTTCAGGGCATGCGGTAAATCATGGAATTGGTATTCATGCCGGCGCCGACCGAGGCGAAAACAACAATATCACCGGGTTGTAACCGATGATCAGGGAGCTTTCCTCTTTGGATGAGATCGAACATGATGGGCAACGTGGCCACGGAGCTGTTACCGGCCCAGGAAATAATCATCGGCGCGATATCTGCGGGGATTTCTTCGATCTGGTAGAGTTTGAAAAGCCGATTTAACATGGCATTGTCCATTTTCTCATTTGCCTGGTGCAACAGAATCTTCTTCACTTCGGTCAAGGTGATGCCGGCGTTGTCAAGATTTTGTTTGATTGTTTTCGGAACCTGTCTTGCGGCATATTTATAAATTTCATGCCCCTTCATTTTGATGTAAAGCTGCTGACCGGTTCGCTCCGGTTGATAGGATCGGCCCATATTCAACAGATGGGCTTCACGATATGTGTCCGAGCGGGTAAGGTGGTTCAAAATGCCGGTGTTTTCCGCGGTGGCCTCCATCAGGGTGGCGCCGGCGCCGTCAGCAAATATCATGCAATCCATATCAAATTTATCCGAGACACGGGAGAGAATCTCCGCGCCGATCACCAGAATGCGCTTGGCATCTCCGGATTTAATCAGATAGTCGGCCAAGATGGTTCCCTGCAGCCAGCCGGGGCACCCGAAGGGAATATCAAAGGCGACCGTAAAGGGGTTTTTAATTCGCAGATTGTGTTTTACCCGGGCCGCGATGCAGGGGACCATGTCCGTTTGACGAAAAGCAAGAGACACATCCCCAAAATTTTGTGCGACAATGATATAATCAAGCGTTTCGCGATCCATGTTGGCCAGCGCTTTTTCCGCGGCCAATGTGGCGATATCGGACGTGTTCAGATCATCCGGAGCGATGCGACGTTCCTGAATACCGGTAATTTCCTGTAATTTTGTGACGACCTCGGGCGTTGGTTTGGCTATCCTTTCGCCTTTCTCGTCATAGAATTCGTGATTGAGAAAGTGCTGGTTCGGAACCTTTCTATCGGGGATATAGGATCCCGTGGCGGTGATAATTGAGTTTGCCATATGAAAACCGTTTTCTCCTTAAATTGAAAATTGCGCCAATATATCGAATTATCGTTGCGTTCACAAGAGGAAGCGGAATTAAAAAAACGCGGAATTCGGTTGCATCGGCATTGGCGCGATTCCATATTGATACGGGTCCATCTCTGATGTATTGCGTTATTAACATGCCAACGCGCCCGGGAGAAAGCATGGATATTCAAAACTAGCTTATCATCATTCTGAATTCTGGAACGGCCGAAGATAAGCAGGAAACCATTTAGCCCAGATTCCGTTCAAGGAGGAAGCGTCATTGAATGCCTTGTCGCCCGCAGCCATTTACGAAACCGATTCGGCGCTTGCCCAGTACTGTGATGCGCATTACGGTGTTCCCCATTTTGGCACGGGGAATTTTTCCGTCCGTTGCGTTACCCATACACTTTCCTTTATGACGGGCCGCCCCATGAAACGCGCGCTGGATCTGGGATGCGCCGTGGGACGGGCGAGTTTTGAGCTGGCCAAAACCTTTGCGTTCGTCACGGGGCTGGATTTTTCAGCGCGGTTTATTCAAATCGCGGTTCAGCTTCGGGAAAAGGGGGTGATCCATTACGCATTGGCGGAAGAAGGCGAGCTGTTCTCCTACCATGAGAAACGGTTATCCGACTTGGGACTTGATTCTTTTGCCGGCCGGGTGGAATTTTTTCAGGCGGACGCGATCAACCTGAACCCACAGTTTACTAATTATGACCTGATTCTCGCGGCTAATTTGATCGATCGGCTCTATGATCCCGGAAAATTATTGGCCACCATTCATGAACGGCTCAACCCGGGCGGGCTGCTGGTGCTCACCTCTCCCTATACCTGGCTTGAGGAATTTACCCGGCGGGACAACTGGATCGGCGGTTTCAAAAAGAACGGCGAGCCTTATACGACCCTTCAAGGGTTGCGTGGCTTGCTGCAACCTCATTTCAAAATGCTCGGGACACCAAAGGATATTGAATTTGTCATTCGGGAGACCGCTCGAAAATTTCAACACACGATCAGTCAGGCAACGTTGTGGGAGCGGGTGCTGTAATGGGGGGATTCGGTTTGTATTACTATAAACCCAATTGGTTTTGAGCTACAGAAGCGCTTTGGTGGCTCGATTGGGCAAGCAGGTATCATTTTAGCTTTTCCAGTGAAAAAAAGGGGGCGGCCATCAATAAGGGACTTGGAATTTTTAAACTTACCGTTTTTTCTGGCTCTTGGTCTTGCTAAGAAGGATGAGAGTATTATTTGCCTGTCCCCTATTTTTTTTCAATAAAATGATCGCCGGCAACACGATGATATCTCCTATCATCGCCGTCACCATGATAATCGCGCAAAGCATTCCGAAGTTGACAATCGGAGCGAAACTGCTGAGGACAAGCACACCGAACCCGAGGCTGAGAATCAGCGAAGAGGCGATAATCGCGTGGCCTTTTTGCATGATCGTATCTTCCAATGCCGCCGGAAGCGCTATCCCTTGCGCCCGTTTGCGTTGATATTCCGATAAGAAGTGGATTGTGTCGTCAACCGCGATGCCAAGCGCCACAGCGGCGATAATGGCGGTTCCGGTATCCAGGGCGATGCCGGTGGCCCCCATAATGCCGAAGTTCAATAGAATCGGAAATAAATTCGGCACCAGGCTCAAGGCCGCCAGAGACACCGATCGAAAAACAATCAGCATGATGACGCTGATAACCAGGGTGGCAAGACCTAAACTGCTCACCTGGCTGCTTACTAACGCTTCGATGATATGAATAAAGTTGACCGTTGAGCCGGTAATGCGAATATCGATGCCGTGTTTATCCGTTTCGTTGATAAAATCAGAAATCTTTTTCATCAGCTGCTTCTGCGCGCTGGAGCTATGAACTGATAAGCGAAGAGTCAACCGCGCATGGTCATAACTCGAATTGACATAATCGCTGATATCCTCAGAATCATAGAGCAGCAGATACTGTGAAACCAGTTCCAGGGATTCCGGTATGCGATAAAAATCCGGATTTTCGCTGTGAAAGGACTGATTCATGTCCTTCATGAAGTCCACAAAGCTCAAGGACTTGTCAACCCCCTTCAACCCGTCAACATACCGCTGCACCTTTTCAATCACGAGCAGATTCGCCGGATACTTAAACGCATCGGGGTCGTCCGCTTTAAAAGAGATATCCATCGTCTCGATGCCGGCCAGACGCTTTTCGATAAAGTCGAGCGCAACGCGAACAGGGCTTTTTTCCTTAAAAAATTCGATGAGATTCGTCTCCACCCGCACCCGGGGAATCATGACGATTGCACCTATCACAATCACCGCGCTGAAAAGCAGCACCCATCGATTGTATTTCACTAAAATCGCATGCAACATTTTGAGGAATGCCGTCATGCGGGTTCCCTCTTCATGGGCGGAATAAATACGTCGCGGGTGAAACAACAACAGAAGCGGTGGCAGAAAAAAGAAGGAAAACATAAACTCGAAAACCATGCCGGCCGACGCGATCCAGGCGAACTCCTTGATTGGTTGAATTTCACTCACTGCCAATGAAAAAAAACCCACGGCGGTTGTAAGGGTGGTCAGAAAACAGGGAAGTCCGACCCGGTTCAGAATATGGGCAAGCGCCTCCTTCTCGTTCTGAAACCGATCCAGCAGCGTTATGTCCAGATGGGAAAAAATATGAACCGTGTCGCATAATGCAAGGGACATCACCAACGGGATCACGATGCTGGTGATATTATTTTCGGTAACACCCGTAAGCCCCATCAACCCGAACGTCGCGCCGACACAGACCGATATGTTTAAAACTGCAAGCAGGGTTAATACCACCTTCCTGTAGAACATCCATATGGCAAGAGTGATCAGTAGGTAGGTGGCCGGCATGAAAATCGCCATATCCTTCTTGAGGTATTGGCTGAGCCGTAAATTGGTGATGGTCCCGCCGCTCAAATAAAACCGACCGATTTCCGTTTCATAGGGTTTCAGGATTGCCTCTGTTTTCTCCACCAACCGTTTGCGCAACCCTTCGTCCTGCGGCCGGTCATGCGGCCTGACAATAATCGCCGCGGACCTGCCGTCAGTGGAAATAAGGTTTTTCACATACAAGGGATTTCCGGTCGCACGGTTTCCAAGGACGGCCAGTTCGGATGCATCCTCCGGGATTTCTTCAAAAAATTTTCCAGTCTCAAAATAGTCGGCGCCTCCTACAATATCCTCGACATTGGCCAGGCTGATAACCTCCTCGACCTCCTCCAGTGATTCGATTTTTTCAGTAATGTTTTTTATGGCGGTCAGGCATTGGGTTGAAAACACCGCATCATTCTCAAAGGCCACGATAAAGAACTCATCGTTTCCGAAAACGGATTTAATATGATTATAAAACAGAGTATCCGGATGCTGTTCGAGAACAAAATAATCGATATTGTCAACGGTTTTAACGGAAGGGATGAACGCCATAAAAAAGAGTGCCACCAGAATGCTCGCGATGAGAAACCATTTCGGATACCGGCAGATGGTGGCCAGTTCCAGGGGAGAACGCCTCAGTTCCGCTGACAGTTGATCTATTTTTTGAAGTGCCCGGGCATAATGCGCATCCAGTGAGATAAGCTCACGATAAACGCCGATCGCTTTTTGTTTGTTCCCCATGGACTCATATGCGTCTGCGATTTTTTCATAAATACGGATCTGGCTGTCGGATTGATCCGCCTCGAGGTCAATGGCCTGGCGCAGCATATGAACCCCGTTTTCAAGTTCACCCTTTCCCAAAAGGGCCAGACCGATGTGCTCATAACATTCACCCACCATTTCCGCCTGCTGGGCCGCCGCATGCCGGAATTCATCGATGGCCTCGTCATAAAAGCCGAGCCCTTGCAGCAAAATACCTCTCTGAAGAATATTTTCCGCAGTAAGATCCGCCTCTATCTTTTTTACGGGGCCACCAGCTGAATCCAGAAAAGCCGCTTTTTTTTGATCGATTTCCCTTAATCTGACCTCAAGCGAGCGCACGGAGTTGACGAGCTTTTCACGGCCGGAGGGGCGCAGTTTTTGACCGGCCTCCGCTGCGTCAAGTTCTTCTTTTAGTTTTTGATGCAGCGAGGAAAAAATTCGCCTTGCCTCATCCAAAAGGCCTTGTTGCAGATATAACTCCGCCTCTTTGAGATGCTGTTGAAATTTATCGGAAGAGTCTTTCGATGGCGTTATTCCGGGCATCGCATCCGTCACATTCCACGCTGATCCGGCTTCCCCGGAAGCTAAAGGCTTGAAGCTTGAAGGCTGAAGGCTTTAAAAAAAAGGAAATCACTGTCCATCAAATACAAACCGGTTATCCGTGTCTGCGCCTGATCGAGGGCTTGCCGGCCCAGGGAGACGGCTAAAAGTTAATCTCGAAAACAGCATATACCAGGTCGTTTCCATCAACAACCTCAAATATGGT
Source organism: Desulfobacterales bacterium (assembly GCA_034003325.1). Classification (NCBI taxonomy): domain Bacteria; kingdom Pseudomonadati; phylum Thermodesulfobacteriota; class Desulfobacteria; order Desulfobacterales; species Desulfobacterales bacterium. The sequence continues at coordinate 121,216 of JAVEYW010000007.1, read as the reverse complement.
TCCGTCGGTGCCATAGAAGACTTCCGCACCGAATTCCATCATGAGCGGTTCAAAATAATTCAGAATCAGTTTTGGGTTCAGCATGAACGCATTTCCGGAAAAATCATAATAAAACCGGAATTCAGGTTTCGCATGCCCGTAAAAAAATTCTTTCGACAGCGACCCTGTTACGGCGGTTACAACCTCATCGGCGCCGGTGATCCGGTCATCATAATTGATGATGAAATTCTGAAGCAACTGTAAATTCGCATATAACGCGCCTTCGCCGTTGTAATCAATGCCTGCCATGTACTGGAGCAGTGGTTTCCGGGTCCGCTTCAACTCACGCGTAAAATAGCTGCTTTCGTCGAAGTATGCAACATCCCCCCTGATCCCGAAGTCGCCCATAATCGTTTCAAGTTCAAATCCATATATATTTTGCCGGTCATGCTTCAGGACCAGGGGTTGCCCTGTCAACTGGCACAGAAATAGCAGATCGGTCATAGATCCGTTTCCGGATGGAACCGGAAACCCACCGGGCAAAATAATGCTGTCGGGTGCCGGCAGGTCTTCCCGGGTATGAAACCAGCTGAAGGCGTAATCCAAGCGATGCACGGTGCCGGACAACCGGATGCCCGCTTCACTGTTCCGAAGTGAAAAGGAAGGATCCTGCTCGTGAACACTGAAAGCGCCAAGCGTTTTATCCGCATGCTGGAAAAAGGCCCAATCCGCTCCCTCCCGGTCAAGTGCCGGGGAAACAAATACCGGAAGATAGATCCCCTGAAGGGTGGATTTGCCGTGGTACCATTCGAGGTTCAAAATGGGGATCGGCAGTTTCCTGTCCTCCCGGCGTCCGGCAATCCCTTCGCGATAATCCTCGGGATTCACGTTGTCCAGCGGACTGTATCCGTCGGTCTTGCCCCACCGAACGATCTGGTTGCCGGCTTTCACGTTAAACCCCGGCCCGCTCCAATTGACGAACGCATTATGAAGGCGAAGGGTATCGTCATAATCCCAGTCCCCGTCATTGCCGTACACAAAATAATCGGCATCCATAGATAAAATCGCATGAAAACGGTCATTTGGCACATATTTTACACCGAGTTGTACCTCGCTGTGATTGTGCAAGTCGTGTTCGAGGTTATTGTCTTCTTTCATGTCAAAGGCGATCTTGTGTCTGATCAGCCCGGTCAATTCCACGCTTCGGGTTGCGGTTTCATCCGTCCCTTCGGCATCGCCCTTATCCTCCCATAGCGAATCATTGGAAGCATCCGCCTCCTCATCAGGTCCCGGTGGTGCATCCCCCCAGACATCTTCCTCTTTTTCCGGATCACCCTCCGCTACCTCATCAGCTTCCTGAGATAAAATGCCTGCATCCTCCTCTTGCATGTCCTCCTCCGGACCATCGAGCTCCTCCGCCTGCTCCGCCATCGCAATTCGGATTTCAATTTCATCCTCACCTTTGACCACGGAATAGGTCAGCGGCAGGTCTTCCGGTAAATTCGCTGCGATTCGAACCTTGTCGGGATGTTTACCCATCCGCAGGTTTCTGACAAACCGGCCTTCCGTTCTGTCCGGGGCAACACTTTCTTGGGCATCGCCGCCCAATAGGTCCACCGCGACCCGTTTGGGATTATCCAACATAACCGACTGATATTTTTCAACAGGAAGGCTTGTTTGCACATGAATGATATCGATGCCCGCGTGACTTTCAAGGATAATCCCCCGTACCCCTGGCGAGGAAGAGATTGCCCATCCGATAGTTAGTGGAACAAAAAAGGTTAGAACGATAAGGCCGCCAAAAACAGCCAAAAGTTTCCTCATTATGCGCAATCCTCTCATCATTCCTTATGTTCCATATACCCCGTTGTAAACACTCTATCCGAAATACCGCTGTTATAACGGATAGTTTCCGTTTTCATCAGGGTCCGATGCCGCCGCTTGAGATCCTTCATCTCCGATTCAACAATGGTCCAGATTCCGTCGATTCTTTTGATCGCCGAGCTGGTAAACACTTTGACTAAATTGTTTTTTTTGTCATAATACTCAACTTTTGCAGGTAGATAAATGTCTTTGATCACCCAACTAATTCGTTTGCCGTACTGGGTATCCTTCAACTCCCGCGGTATGCTTTCCAGAATCCAGCAGTCATGATCCCGCCATTTTTCCTCTCTGAGAATTTTGTGGTCATCGGCGTCCACTTCTCTTGTCTGAAAATCTTCATAGGTATAATCGGTGTTGACAAACCGGCCGGATTTCTGGCTGGAAACGATGCGGCGAACCCGCTGAAGCGCCGGCAAGTACAGAAACTGATCATCGTCTCTGCCCTCATTTCCCCAGGTCAGAAAAGCGGTTCCCGCAATGCTCGCCGGGGAGGTAAATCGCGAATAACTCTTGGATGTTTTCCCGTAGTCTTTGGCGTACATGACAAGGGCTCTGAATCTTTTCTGGTTTCCCTTATCAATTAAGAGCATTTTGACTTCCGCCCTGGAGTCATTGCCAACGTCCCGATCGTACGCTCTTTGCGCAAGAGTGCGCCCATCAATTGATTCTCCAGAAAGCGGAGAGGATGATACCCCTGCCAACCCGAAAAGGAGAAATAACATCCAAATTGTTTTGTTGTTCAAAGCGATATCCCCAAATCAATAAAAAAACGTTATGCCCCCCAACCCCCTTTTATCCTCTGACCGAGCAAAATTATGTTTTCGGATTTTACATAGCGGGGGGTTGGCTGTCAAAGAAAAAACCACCGGGTGGCGTTCAGTATTGGATGGAATTCAGCAGGATGGAATCAGGCGCTTGCCTTTACAGAGTCGGCATGGGGTGAATACCGCATCATTGGAGAATCACACGTCCGCCTCGTCCGAGCATACCGCAAATGGATGTCAGGTTAAAAGAGCTGCCTTTTTAACCTAAAAACGGCAAAGATCCGGACCGATAATATCATGTGTAAAGTAGTGCCAGGGGGGTATCACCGCCGGTGAAAGGTTTTTTTGGGGGGTTGGGTAGGAAAAGTTTTATTTTTTACCTGACAGCGCGTATCATGAATGTCCCCAATTTTAATACCCGAAATAGTCTGAGACTCCGCTTTGCCGTTATTCAAATCTTGCAGAATGCGGCTGCAGATGGTAGAGTCCGCGTTAATGGGCCCGATGATTATTTTAAGCTCTTGACTCTGTGGGTGATTCAGAATTTGGGGCAATAGGGCATCGGATTTTGCCATTTTCTCGCATGTTATGATGGGCTCCTTTTTTGTTTTTGTAGTTATGTTGGTTTGTTGCTACTTTCCTCTTTATAATATGACGCAGTAAAAAGCTAACATAAAATGTGCTTTTTTTTACAATCAGTTATAGCCTTGAATGGGTGCTAATTAAAAAATAAAAATGCTAAATCACAAAAAAACCGTTCTTTGCATTCCGTATTCTCATACAATTTCTCATATCAGCCGTCCGCTTCAAATTGCGAAAGAGTTGAGATCCAGAGGGCACCATTTAATCTTTGCCGGCGAAAGCGATAAAACTATATTCATAGAACGTGAGGGCTTTAAAGTACACCCGCTTTATGAGCCTGCTCCGGACTTGCTTTATGGCAATATCCGAAAAGGCAAACTCAGATTTATGGAGCAAGATGAAATTGAACGTATGATTGTGGCGGATCTCGAACTCTACCGGCAAATACGCCCCGATCTTGTCTTGACGGACGGCCGGTTCACGGCGTCAATATCTACTCATATTGCACGATTAAGGCATGCTGCCATCGTAAATGTATCTTCCACCGAATACAGGGCGATGCCTTACATACCAATCTTTGAGTGGCTGAGCGGATTTGGTATAAGCCAAGACAGCGGTATCAAACGATATGCCGACAGGCTAAACCTTAAAATAGAGATGTTTATCTTTGACCATGCGATGAATGTCTTCCATAAGCTCAGCAAAAAACATGGCCTTGAAAAAAGGGTCACGGCAACCAATTGCCTCGCGGGAAAAGACATTACTTTGCTTTCGGATATACCTGAATATTTTCCTGTCAGACATCTTCCCGGAAACTACCATTTTATCGGACCGATCACATTAAAAACAGCCCTGCCGCCACCCAACTGGTGGCCGCCGGAAAAAGACGGCCATCCGCTAATATATATTACCATGGGTTCGACGGGCATCAGCAGTTTTTTCATGAAGGTTTATGAGTATTTTAAACAAACGGAAATGAAAGCGGTTATAACCACGGGGGGGCAGGTTAAATCATTCGCCGGCCTTTCAGGGAAGATTTACATTGAGCAATTCATCGACGGTGATCTGGTTTTGGAGAAGAGCGATCTGGTCGTATGTCATGGAGGCAACGGAACAATATATCAGGCGCTGCTGCACGGGAAGCCCATTATTGGAATCCCCACTATTCCCGACCAAAAATTTAATATGCGAAGAGTTGAATCTTTGGGAATGGGCATCTCAATACCCTATAAAAATTTTTATAACAATCAGGAAATACTCATTAACGCAATAGAAAAAATACTGCGGGACCCTTCCTATTCAAATAACGCCGTCCGTTTTCAAAAAAAGCTGGAAAAATATCATGGCTATTTTACCGGCGCGAATCTTATTGAAAGCTGCTTTGCCTCATAATCCACCTGAGAAGCTAATTGCGCGATATCTTATTTTGTTATTTCAGATGAATTCAATCTTTTTATAAATTTTGCAGGCACTCCTCCCCAGACTTCATGCGACCCAATCCGAGTGTTTTTTAATACCACAGCGCCAGCAGCCAAAATAGAATTACTACCGATAGTAACCCCCGACATGATGACGCTCTTGGCACCCACTGTGACATTGTCTCCTATTTCAATGATTTTATAAGATAAAAAATGGCCCTCAATTGCATGTGAATACAACAATGCGTCTTGTCCAATAATTGTATTCGAACCTATTTTTGTCAGAGGGGGATCTAAAATAATGCCTGTGCAGTAGGTATTTGCGCCTAATTGCGCCCCGAGAAGCAAGTATACAATTCGCATAATTGGGGTTGGAACGAAGCTTGTACATATAACTGAACGAAATATTAACAAATAAAAAAGAGAATAAACGTCATGACTAAACGCAGCTTTCGTCCGCTCGCTGATATCACCTTCTTTTATTGGGAAAAAATAAAAAAATATTCTATAGAGAAAAACGCAATTTGCAAAGTAAATAAACACGAAAGAACCTGTAGCAATGATTCCTTCATATGCCCCTAAAGGTATTCTTAATATTGTTAGCTTAAGAATTGCAACCGAAAATAAGACTGAAATTAAAAGCATAGTTAAAAATACAACAATGGATTCATTTGATATTTTGCGCATTTTTAAAACTCTTATTCGATGAATTGCCATTGCAGTTTGTCAATTCATATCTATTATAATAAATACAAAAACGGAGTGGTATATAAAAACCACTCCGTTTAGATTCGGTATTCGGAAATCAATATCAGGCTGTTTTCTTTTTTCTTGCAATCACTGAAAGGCCAAGAAGACCCAATCCGAGGAGCAAAACAGTTCCCGGCTCTGGAACGGTTGGCAGCATGATAGCAGGATCATTGCTCGCCAGATGCCAAGGTGAATTTCCTTGGACGAAGCCATTATTTTCTTCTATCTCAGAAGTAAATGCAACTTGAACAAAAGTATCAAAAAGATCTTCACCCGCATCGTTAACAAGTTCGAAGCCCAAAAAGCCGGTATTGTTCTGAATAACACTTAGGCCGGCATACGCCTCAGCTGAAAATTCGCCCAGCAGAACACCCAATGTGGCATAGCTATAAGCATAATCATCAAGTCCTGCCACCCCTGCCGTCAACCAAACCGCGCCAGAATCGGAATCCGTAGCGTCCGCGACATCTTCCTGTACAGTTCCATTCGTGTTATAGGCAGTAAAGGCGCCATCTTTATCAGTGTCAACATATAACGCCAGCATCTCACCGGGGTTTAAATACGGTGAAATATCGAGTGTCGTAGTATCCAACAAGGTAAAATCAAAAATCGTTGTATTGGTAAGAAAGACTAAGCCAGTTGCAGCATCTACAGCAGTAACCTGTTGCGCAAAAATACCAGAGAGGTTGACGGCATCCGGGGCAATAGAATCATATTGCCAGAACGGCGAAGAATTCACATCCACATTCTGAGCATTGATAATGCCCATGAAAACGTCACCCACTTGAAGCTCCCTGTTTTGAATGACATCAGGGTTCCCCAAGTCAACTTGATTGCCCTCACCATCAAAAAGTAATTCTACATCCTGAAAAAAGATTTCATTTAAATCGCCGGGCGATAGAATGCTTTGAGCAGATGCAGAATTAGTTAACAATCCAACTGTAAATAAAAAAATCAATAGAAATCCGAATAATTTTTTCATAATAACCTCTTTCTAAATATTAAATTTATGATTCGATTCCGGGTCCACCTGACGCCACCTGACGCACTTAAATTTAAGCATAAAATTTCAGTCTTATTAAAACACCCCCTTTCAATTTATGTTTAATTCATAGCTTTTTTAAATCTGGACTGCAATTCTGAAATGCAATGTTGATGCCATGATGGGTTATTTCAAGGGGATGGTTGTTATTTTTTTTTAGAATTTGAATTGCCATGTAAATAAAATAGCTTATGCAACAATTAGGATCTCAAAAATTTAATTGCCAAATATGGAAGTGAGAATCTAAATTCTGAGAAGAGAGCTTTTATGTAAAATAGTCCATAGTATTGTGGTATTGTTTTCACAATTGGGCCAACTTCAAGGGACAAAAAAATGAAGACAAGCATATCATACTTGACACCATAAACCAATCCTGCGACTAATAGTCATTATACCCAATTTTTACAATGTATTATAATTCGGAGACCCTTATGCCAGATCATCGCGCTTACTGATCCCGGACCAGTGGACGGTTTACCATGTCATGTCCAGAACCGCCCTGGATGGATTTCCATTTCAAGACTTCGATAAGGACCGAATGGTTGATATTATCTAAAGGTTCAGCATGTTGTACTTTATCGAAGTGTTGGGCTTTTGTATTATGGGAAATCATTTTCACATTCTTATTCGGATGATCCCTGACCACCATTTTACGGATGAAGCCATAACATCTCGATACGTCCGTTTTTATGGTGAGGATGTCCTGGTCAATGAATCTCTTCTCTCGAATTACCGGAACAAACGGCGTTCCGACTTTCAGACAAAGCAACTTGTCAGTTCCCAAGATCTTGGATATTTAAAGAGATACAAAGCGCCCTGACAAAGCTTGCCCGAATTGAACCGGGAAATGACCGAATATTACCACAGGATGATTTAATGCTGGAGCGGATAGGTAAAAAAAAGATATTCATTATCGCAACGGTCGCCGTGGTGCTCATGTTTGCAATCATGCTTTTCGTCAATCCATTGATCGATGGGCAAGACGGAAGCAGCGTTTTGGAATTGCAACTGTCCTTTGAAAAAGAAAGGGGCGTGGAAATCATCAATTCCTGGGGGCCGTTCGGGCACAGCAGGTTTAATAAATTTATTGTTTTTGATTATTTATATGCTGCCGCGTACGCTTTCTTTTTTGCCGTTACCCTTTCATTGCTGATATTGAAACATGATCTTGGGGGCAAAGCCTTCTATCGCGGGCTTGTGTACCTTTCCTTGATGGGAGGAGGCTTGGACTGGATCGAAAATACGATGGAAATACCTTTCGTAAACAACCCCCCGGGGTACCCCGGTATTTTGTTTTTCTTGCATTCCATTGTTGCCGCCGTCAAATGGGCGATAGTCGGATTTGCCGCTCTGGCAATCTTTCTTCTGATGATAAAAACAATAAAGGTCCGGAAATTCCGTGCTGCCAGAACTTCACATAAAGGATCTTAATGGTTTTCGATACGTCCCCGTTTTGCTTCGGGCGCCATATCCGAACCGAAAGAGCATTACATGGCCCTGCGTCTCCAAATTAACGGATTTAAAAATGGCTGGATAGGTCTCCCACGCCTTTGTCAAAAGGCGTCTGTGTTTCGGCAAAAAGTTTTTTTCCCCTTCCACAAGCCATCTGAGCCAGAACAGCGTAATGGCTGTCATGGGTTGCATGCAGAGGCCAAGCCGGGTGAGGGTCAGCCACATCCGCTCCAATGCTTGTCCGCCGGTTATGAAGGCGGATGTGTCCATGCCGGTTATGGTTAACAGGCCTGCGCCGCCTGAATTCAAGATGCCCTGAAGGGAATGGAGCGCGACCATTTTTCCGATGCCAACCCGATTGGCCATATTCATGATGAACCACGGCCGGGTGATTTTTAAAAATGCTTCACCTGCCAGGCCCGCTTCAAGATTGTTTAGGGGAAATCCATCTCTTTTTTGTATAGCCGCTTCATGCGTGAAACGAATCATCTGGTTCAGATGTTCATGAAGCGGCTGGTGTTCCGTCCGGATGCGATCGACATGATAAATCAGTCGGGCCAACCGTTGAAGGGCCGGCCGATCTGTCACGAGATGCAGGTTGACGCCGCTGAATTCATCGATCGAATGAAAAACGGAATCCAGCGCCGCGGGGGCGATGGGGGCTTTCTTAAAGAATTTTCGATTGGTCTGGCGTTGCCAGATCATGGTTGCAAGCGGTTCGCTGACGCAACTCGCGCGGGTCAGCGAAACCGTAGCCATCAAGTCGGGATCCCGGTCATCCGGGCATAGGCTGATTTCAGGCCGAAGGCCGAACAGGGAAGCGGCCAGACGCATATTTTCTATGACTGCGCCGCAGGAAATGATGGATGCGATTTGGTTGATATTGAAAAATGAATGGTCTGCTTTTCTATCAAGATACAGGGACAAGGTGTTATCCGCGACCCGGAATTTCCACGGTTGCACATTGTCGCCCGATGGGGCTTGAACTCCGGCCTGCAGAATATAGGTGATGACAGTCTTGGGGATGATGAGATCGCTTTCAAATTGCGCACCCGGTATTTCCGGTATTTCCGGCTTGAAGGCTTTCTGGTTTCGCTTCAGCAATTGCCGGACAATAATGGATTTTGCCTTTTGAATCGGGTGGCGATTTCCCAGATGGAGCTTTCCTTTTCGGTATTTTTGCGAAAAAGGGTCAAATTGAACATACCAGGGCACCGGCCTGATTTTTCCCTTGTTCAAGATAATGCGAACGGCTTCGGTGCCGGCCTGTGCGCTGCAAAGTTGGCAGGCGATATTGAGCGAAGGGCCGGCTTTCCGGGTGAGATCCACCTTTGAAAGATCCATGTATTGAATATGGGTGGGCCGAGGGGCCAGCCCCATGGCAAAGGCCAGGTACCGCTCCTGCGGCGTCATGGCTTCGACAATATGAAAATAATCGTCAAAACGCATTCCCTCGTGGGGCGAAAAAATGAGCATGGCCGATGAAAAGCCTAGGGGGCCAGCCGTGACGACATAGATGCCTTTTTCGCGGGCGCGGTTAAAGAGCAGCCGCCGGGCATCAAAAGCGAAAAAATCCAGGCTGTCCAGCACGACCTGAACACCGGAAAGGAAATCGTCGACATTAACCGGGGTGACACCGTCGGGAAATGTTTTGATTTCGGCATAGGGATTGACCGAAAGCGCCTGCTCGACCATGGCCTCCAGTTTGGAGCGGCCGAGATTGGGAATTGTCGCGCCGAACTGGCGATTGAAATTGGCGACTTCAAAGGTATCGAAATCCGCCAGATGAAACCGGCCGATGCCGGTGCGGATCATGGTCATCAGGTGAACGCCGCCGACGCCCCCCATGCCTGGAATGGCGATGGTGGCGTTGGACAATGTCAGCAGTTCGGCCGGGGTCAGCAGGCCGATATTTCGCGAAAAGGCCTCTGCGTAAAAATGGGTTTTGGTATGGATGCCTCTTTCCTTCAATCCGGCTATCAGGTCATTTTTTTTCATTTTTTTCACCATTGACGATAAGGGAAAATTGGCAAATAATGCTTTTACGGTTTAACTGCTTGAAGTTGTTTTAGTTAAGCTTTCAGGAGGTGACGTTTTTTCTTTGTGCTGATTTGACCAGGCGTTAAGCCATTCCGTGATTTGGTCAGTGGTAAATCCCAATTCGCGGGAAACGGACAAGACGTCCGGGGTGTTGAGACTTTCTTGCAGAGCGCTATCATTGTGAAGGATGCCGACCACGGTATTGGCCAGAAAAACATAAAAGGTCTGGTGGTATTCACCGCCGAAGGGGTCGTGGTGATATCGAATCACATCCATTAGAACCTCCGGCAATTGCCATCTGATGGCCAATTGGTGCCCGACCATTGCGTGGTTTGTCCCGAGAATTTCCTGCTCGGCCTCAATGAGCGTGACCTTATTTTCCCCGACATGACGATAAACATGTTGCGCTACTTTCAGGTCCAATTTTGAAAACACCAGTTTGCCGACATCATGAAGCAAGCCTGCTGTAAAAAGGGTGGCCGGCGCCACAATGCTTCCCCCGGCCTTGGCTATCACCTCGGAAAGATAGGCTGTTTTTAATAAATGGTCTTTTAGCCCCTTTAACCAGGGATTACCCTGGTTGCTGCCGCGACTGGGAATAAGACTTTGAAAATAGGCGGCCATCGCAAGGCCTGCGACCGTGTCCATACCCAGAAACCGGACGGCATGGGAAACCGATGTCACCTCTACGGGCAGAGAATAATAGGCCGAATTACACAGGTGCAGGCATTGCATGGCCAGCATCGGATCTTGTTCTACAATTTTTACCAACTCCAATGTGCTTGCTTGCGGGTTGTTGACAATCGACATCAGTTGTTGAACGTTTTGGGGTAATAGCGGAATTTGGTTGACGTTATTCAGTATGGTGTTAATCACGGAAATACCTTGAAAATATTATTCAATCAGGTGAGGCGGCAAGGCGGTACGGAATCGTAGGTGCCTTATTTATAATTGAAGGTCCGGGTAATATTTCAGAATGAAGCTTTTTTGCGCCGGCGAAAGATTTTGTAGAACCACTTGATTGACATGGATTAGCTTCTGTGCCGTTGTCGAATCAAGACGCGGTTGGTCGTGTTCGCTTAGCGACATTCGGCCCTTTAAAGCCTCTTCATAGTTTTCCTGCTTGTTGCCGTTCATTCGATGAAAATATTTATATAAATTGCAATCAAAATCAAAATCGCTATAAACCCGTTTGAGCTTGTGTTCGATATCATCCATGTTCAACCGCAACAAAACGGCAGGCGCGCCTACTTTGGGATATTGTTTTTCAGGACCGTATTCTTCAAACAGAAAAATGGTTTTATAGAAGCGGACATGTTTGGGGTTGATGGTGATACAAAGATCATTCACCTTTTTATACTGAGCGTACCAATACATGATCTGGCACAGGTACATGAAGAGATTTTGCCATCGGAAATCTTTCTTGGTCGCCAGGGCGCCCAGCTCAACGATTTTACGTCCTTCTTCTCTTAATCCCCTTAGCTCCTCGCGATAGATGCTGTCCATGGGCAACCCGAACAATTCACTGTCAAATATCTGAGTAAGCGTTGAGATGACAGTTAAATAAGATTTGGCGACAAAGACGGCCGTCTCTGGGAGCAGGTTATAAACACTGAAGATTTTGCCTTCGGGCGTCGGATTGGCGACGTAACCCGATTGAACATATTCCTGATATACGAGTGCGAGCGCCTGCTCGTATTCTTCCGGTGTTTCAGCGATCTTGATGGCAGGTCGGTCTATTTCATCCAGCTTTGATGTGAGCAGTGCTGAGCGCTTTAGACGGACGGTACGCCGTCTTTCGATATCGGAGAGGGTCATGACATTATAATTCCTTAACAGCGCAGAAAAAATAGAAACAGAACCTGCCACATTGAATCTTTAAATTAAAAATTGATGCTAAGGATTGTTGACGGAATAAGGCGGCGGAATCAGCAATAAGCCGCCTCGATCCGGTACAACCGCAAGGCTTGTTGATTACCGCGCCACTCTTTGTTAGTGTCCATCCGGTTGATGTATTTTCCAACCGGCCGGGTTTTTTAGGGTTAGAATGGCATTCGGGGCGCGTTTATATTTTAGTCAAAGACACTAAAAATCACCAAGCGGTCGAACAAAAGCGAATTTGGCCGGTGTTACAACCGTTGTTTCCCAAACCTCTTGTGAATTTCCCCCGGGGATTGAAAAGGGAAGCGATACGAGATAAACGGTGAACCCGACGATAGTTCCGACGATTGCGACAGGTCTGATAGCGACCAGATCAGCCGCCATTTTTTCAGCCGCCATATCATCTTTTTCATATTCGGTTGCGGCAATGGATGAGGATGTTAGCGGCACCAAAATCATAGCGGCCGCGATAATGAGAACCCATATTTTTTTAATTGCTGAACGCATGGTGAATTCCTTTCAATTAAGGTCGAATGGAACGATTGCCTGATCTGTATTATTCTTCTAATTTCCCTTTTTCACAGTAAAAAAAGGCTGCCCGTGTGTCAAGGAAAAAAGAAAGTGGTGTTTGAGCCCGAAATGAACCCGTCGCACGCGGATTTGGCTCATATTGAAGTCGGTGTCGCCCTGCCCGTTCACGGTACCTTTACTTATGTTGTGCCCCAATCGTTGTCGCCTATTATTATGCCCGGCAAGCGGGTGCTGGTTCCCTTTCAGCAGCGGCGGGTTACCGGCTTTATTCTAGGGGCATCAAAACCGATACCGGAAAAGAAAATAAAAAGTATACTGGATGTTCTGGATGATGTGCCGTTGTTTCCGGCATCCATGGCAAGCTTTTATAAGTGGATCGCGGATTATTATATGCATCCCATCGGGGAAGTGATTCAAACAGCCCTGCCCCGGGGGCTGACCCTATATGAAACCAGTCTGTTTTCAATTACATCCCAAGGGCTGGCTGCCCTTGGTGACGGCTTATCCCCCCCGCTTGAGCAACTTATTCTTGAGCGGCTTCGCTCGGGGCCTTGCACGTTAAAGGCAATGACGCGGCACCTGAAGTGCGATGTTCCCCACGCGCTTTATCAGTCATTGGTTCATCGGGGGCTGGTGGTGATGAAAAAAAAGGTGGTGGGCGGGAATACGCAGCAGCGCATGGCGCGCTATGTGGCGTTGACCGGTGATGGTGCCTGGAACGCCCTGCGCCGAACGCCCCAACGGGAGCAGCTTGTTAATTTTCTAAGGGATGCCGGTGAAATGCCTGTTCATGAAGTGACCGGCCGGGTGCCCAACGCGGCGCATATCCTTCCGGCCTTGGAGAGGGTCGGCGTGGTGACGGTGACGCAAAAACCCGTGTATAGAGATCCTTTTGGAGAGCCCATCGCGCCGGATACGCCGCCGGTGCTGACCGATGAACAGGCGCGGGTCGTTCCGGAGGTCCTCGCCGCTATTGGCAAGGGGTTTTCAACCTATTTGCTGACCGGTGTGACCGGCTCCGGAAAGACGGAGGTGTACCTTCAGGTGGCGGCCGCTGCAATACGGCAGGGGGTTTCAGTGCTGGTTCTGGTGCCGGAGATCGGGCTGATTTCCCAGACCGAGCGGCGCTTTCGCGCCCGATTCGGTGACATCGTGGCCTTGCTTCATAGCGGGTTATCCGTCGGAGAGCATTATGATCAATGGCGGCGGATTGCCGAAAACCAGGTGCGGATTGCGGTGGGTGCCCGCTCGGCCATATTCGCGCCATTTCGGGATCTGGGCTTGATCATCGTGGATGAGGAGCATGATACGTCCTATAAGCAGGAGCACGGGTTGCGCTACCATGCACGGGATCTTGCCGTCAAGCGCGCCAAGGAGTTGAATGCCGTGGTGCTTTTGGGATCCGCCACGCCCTCGGTTCAGTCTTTTTATAATGTGAGCGCGGGTAAATTCCGGCAACTCTCGTTGACCAGGCGGGTTGCCGACCGGCCGCTTCCCGAGATAACGATCGTGGATTTAAAGAAAGTAAAGGGTCTTCAGGGCATTGATCGGTTTATCACGCCCGAGCTTCAAACCGCCCTGCGCGAGACCCTGGCAAGGGGGGAGCAGGCACTTTTGTTTTTAAACCGGCGGGGGTTTGCCAATTTTCCGATTTGCAAAACCTGCGGCTCGCCCTTAACTTGCCAAAATTGTGATATTTCTCTTACCCATCACCACGGGGCCAATCTGTATAAATGTCACTTTTGCGGGTTCAGCCGCGCGGCCTCATCGGATTGCCCCACCTGCGGGTCTTCACACATTCAACTCTTGGGAATGGGAACGGAAAAGGTGGAACTGGCGATCAAACGCCTGTTTCCAGAGGCCCGCGTGGCACGCATGGACCGGGACACGACGGCGCGAAAGGGGGCGCTGATAAAAATTTTAAAAGATCTCAAGGCCGCCCGGATTGATATTCTGGTGGGTACCCAGATGATCGCCAAGGGGCATGACTATCCGAATATTACCCTGGTGGGAATTATCTGTGCGGATCTTTCTTTGAATTTCCCCGATTTTCGCGCCGGAGAACGTACCTTTCAGCTATTGGCGCAGGTTTCCGGAAGGGCAGGGCGCGGAAAAGTGCCGGGGAGAGTGATTCTTCAGACATATAATACAAATCATTTCAGCATATTAAGCGCAAAAAACCAGGACTATGACGCATTTTACAATCTTGAAATCGGTTTTCGAAAAGCGTTGCAATACCCGCCGTATACGCGCCTGATTCAGCTTCGCATTTCCGGAAAAGATAAAGACCGGACGCGGACTGTGGCCCGTGAGCTGGGCGAGCGGTGTCAAGCAGAAAAAAGGGCACAGCCCGCTGTTTTTAACGCAATAGAAGTTCTCGGCCCGATTGAATCCCCATTGTCTCGCGTGGCCGGCCAATACCGCTGGCAGCTTTTATTAAAATGTGAAAAAGTCGGGGCACTTCATCGCTTTGTTCATCGGTTGCTATTTTATAAAACAGCCGCCTTTTCACACCGGCAGGTTAAAATCCATGTAGATGTGGACCCCCTTTATATGCTATGAGAAGCGGAGTGAACTTGAGTCGATAGGGGTGAGTCAGCGGCTGCTTTCCCCCATAAACACAAAGACGCCCTTGAACCGATTCGGGAGAGAGTTTTTGATGAGAAAAATAACGTGGATGATCGGAATCATGCTGTTTTGTGTCGCTGTGGCGTTCACGGCGGCCGGCCGGGAAAATGAACCGCCGGCACCGATAGCGGTTTTTCCTGAAAAAACATTTCAATTTGAGACGATATTAGAGGGCGTGGAAGTCAAACATGATTTTATTGTACAAAATAAGGGAACCGCGGAGCTGCTGATACAACATGTCAAGCCCGGCTGAGGGTGCACGGCCGCTGCATTTACGCGGCGAATCCCGCCGGGCGGCGAGGGAACGATTTCGATCAAATTAAACACATTCAATCGCGGCGGTGGCCCGATTCGGAAGAATATCGAGGTGATCACGAATGATTCGGTAAATCCGAAGCATACACTGATTGTTACCGGTCAGATCGATAAACTCTATGCCCTTTCGCCCAAGCGATTACGGCTGGTGGGAACGATCGGAACGCAAATCAAACAGGCGCTGAGGCTGGATACGCAAGAAAAATATCCGCTCAAACTGATAGCGGTTCGGGCCAAACAGGGCAAGCATATTCAGTACCGTTTTGAAGAAGTGGAAAACCAGAAAAATTCGACGTATCAAATTACCGTGGAAAATACCAAAAAAGAGGTGGGGAGTTATCTGGACACCCTCTATTTGGTGACCGACAGCAAGATTCGACCGGAAATTGAAGTCCCGGTTTATGGGCTGATTCAGCCCGACACCGATAAGCGCAAGGAATAGGATATGGCAAGTTTCAAGGTTATTGCATTGGATTGTGACGGGGTGATGTTTGATTCGGAAAAAGCGAATACGGCTTATTATAATAGGGTGTTAAATCATTTCGGCCGGCCCGGCTTGTTGCCCGAACAATTGGACTATGTGCATATGCATACGGCTGGCGAGGCCTTGGCCCTTCTTTTTCCGGATGACAACATGCTGCGACAGGCGTTGGCTTTTTGCAGAGAAACCGGATACACGGATTTTATCCGGCTGATGGAAATTGAGCCCCACCTCAGAGACTTATTAAATAAGGTGCGGCCGCACATGAAAACCGCTGTTGCCACCAACCGGACCAACACCATGGGGCAGGTCATTCGGGAACACGGGCTGGAGGGAATGTTCGACCTGGTGGTCTGTGCGCTTGATGTGGATAAGCCCAAACCGCATCCCGACATGTTGAAAAAGGTGTCGAATCATTTTGGCGTGCCGTCCTATGAAGTGCTTTTTATCGGGGATTCAGAATTGGATTCCCAAGCGGCATACGCCGCCAATGTTCCTTTTGCGGCCTATGCAAATCCATCCCTTGAAGCAAACTTTCACATTTCAAGCCTTCAGGAGGTGGGGGTGATATTAGAGGGGTATTCGAGGTTTGATGGTTTTTAAAGAGAGTGGATGTTAGATTCTAACAAATTCAATCTGAGAGGTTATCTCTCGCTGTTGAATCCGTTCGTTCACGTTCACGTGCACGAAACAACAGCATCAGCGCTTACGAAAGGCTGAGCAGATACAAAATTTCAAATATTTTTGGATAGCGCTTATCAGTTATTGATTTCCCAATCCGTTCTGTTCTCCGCAATCCGGACATTGCCAGGTGATGCCGTTGCAGGACACTCCCCAGAAATTCTCTGCCATACAGTATTGGCAGATACTAAAACCGCACCGGCGGCATTGCCAGCAAAAAGAAAATTCCCGCTTGCAGCAGTGACACATCATATGGGTGGTTCCGCGTTTTTTCCCGAAAGTTCGTTTCATTTGCCGATGTCGCCTTGTTGTTTAACCGCTTTAGTGCTAAGAAAATCAGGCGGAATTTTTCGGCAAATGTAATTCAGCCCGATACTTATGTCAATCCCACGGAAAGGACGGCAGGGCATGGAAGAGGAGAAAACGATCTATCTGATTGATGGGACGGCCTATATTCACCGTGCCTACCATGCCATTCGGGGATTGACCAATTCATCGGGTCTTCCCACCAACGCGGTCTTCGGGTTTACCCGCATGCTGATCAAGCTGTTATCGGATCGATCCCCGGCATATATCGGTATGTTTTTTGACGCCAAGGGGCCCACCTTTCGCCATGAGATGTATTCGGCCTATAAGGCGAACCGGCCGTCCATGCCCGAGGATATGGCGATTCAGATTCCGTACATTCGGGAGGTCGCCCGCGCGATGCGGCTGCCGGTCTTTGAAATGCCGGGATACGAGGCCGATGATGTCATCGGCACGATCGCAAACCAAGCGGAATCGGCAGGGTTTTCCGTGGTGATGGTGACGGGTGACAAGGATTTTATGCAGCTTGTCACGGAAAAGATCAGCATTTGGGATCCCATGAAGGAGAAAACCATTGATTACGATTCGGTTCGAAACACTTACGGGCTTGACCCGAAACAGTTGATCGACGTGATGGGCCTTTCCGGTGATACATCCGATAACGTGCCGGGCGTGCCGGGAATCGGAGAGAAAACGGCATTGTCCCTCATTCAATCCTTCGGCGGTATGGAGGCGCTTTATGACGCCTTGAATACCGTTTCGCAGAAAAAACAAAGGGAAAAACTCGGTGACTATAAGGAACAGGCCTTTTTAAGCAAGAAACTGGTAACCATTCACCGGGATGTGCCGGTTTCGTTTGATCCGGCAGCCTTTTGCCGTCAGGAGCCGGATCGGGAAAAACTTCAGGACTTGTTTAAAACGCTGGAGTTCTCTCAACTTCAACAGGTGTTTTTCGCGCCAACCCCAACGAAAACCAAAGCGTATAAGGCCGTTTGTGATATCGAAGCGTTAACGGCGCTCATTACCCGATTAAAATCCGCCCCTGTTTTTGCGCTTGACACGGAAACCACTTCCAAAGACCCCATGAATGCCGAGTTGGTGGGACTCTCTTTTGCCGTGCAGGTTGATGAGGGGTTTTACATTCCCTGCGGCCACGATGCGGACGTTGTGCCGAACCAACTGGACCGGAACTGGGTGCTCGACCTGTTAAAACCGATTCTGGAAAATAATGACCTTAAAAAGGTGGGGCAGAATATCAAGTATGACTGGATGGTGTTGTCCCATTACGGGATTGAATTGGCCGGCGTGGTGTTTGATACCATGCTGGCGTCCTATCTTCTGAACCCCTCCAAACGGGCGCACAATCTGGATCAGATTGCGCTGGATTACTTAAATCACCACACGATTACCTATGAAGAAACGGTCGGCAAGGCCAATAAAGCAGACGGCTTTGCCCGTGTGCCGCTGGAAAAAGCCGTTCCCTATGCCGGCGAAGACGCGGATATTACGCTGGCGGCCTATGAGGTGCTTGCGCCCAAACTGAAGAACTTGGGGTTATGGGACTTATTTCAGCAGGTTGAAATGCCGTTGGTTCCGGTATTGGTGCGCATGGAAAGGCGGGGCATTCAGGTAAGTCCGGACCGGTTGATGGAGCTGTCCAAAACATTTGCGCAGCAACTTGATGAGTTGGAAGCGCAGATTTACGCGCTTGCCGGGGAGCGCTTCAATATTCGATCCTCTCAGCAACTCGGGCAGATTTTTTTTGAAAAACTGAAGTTGCCGGTTCAGAAAAAAACAAAGAAAAAGACGAACTATTCCACCGATGTGGATGTGCTGACCGCACTGGCCGATCACCATGAACTGCCCGCTTATGTATTGCGCCACCGGACACTTGCAAAATTAAAATCCACTTACGCCGATGCGCTGATCGATCTGATTCATCCAAAAACAGGGCGCATTCATACTTCCTATAACCAGACCATTACCGCAACCGGCCGGCTCAGCAGCTCGGACCCGAATTTGCAGAATATTCCGATTCGAACCGAAGAAGGCCGGCAGATTCGCAGCGCCTTTTTACCCCGAAAAGGGTGGCGGTTACTCTCCGCGGATTATTCCCAGATCGAGCTGCGGATTTTGGCCCATTGCTCAGAAGACCCGATTTTGATTGAGGCCTTTCTCAATGATGAGGATATTCACACCCGAACGGCGGCGGAAGTCTTTCAGGTATTTCCCTCCTTTATCGATGCGGATCTTCGGCGTCAGGCAAAGGCCATTAATTTCGGCATTGTTTACGGCATGAGCCCTTTTGGCCTTTCCAGGCAACTGGGAATCAGTCAGAAAATGGCGAAAACCTACATCGATAATTATTTTGCTCGGTATCGGGGGGTAAAAGCCTTTATGGACCGAACCATCGCAGAGGCGCATACCACCCGGAAAACCACGACGCTGTTGAATCGCATTCGGTTATTGCCGGATATCGACAGCACGAATTTAAGTGTGCGCCAGTTTGCTGAGCGCACGGCGATCAATACCCCCATTCAGGGCTCTGCCGCGGATTTGATCAAATTGGCCATGATCAAGGCCGATGAGACGCTACGCCAAAAAGGGATGGAAACGGCCATGTTGCTGACGGTTCATGATGAGCTGGTATTTGAAGTGCCGCCCGAAGAGGAAACGCTTGCCGAGGAACTGGTTCGCGGCATTATGGAAGGCGTATGGGCACTGCGGGTGCCGTTAAAAGTGAACATGGAATGGGGGGATAATTGGGCGCAGGTCCATTAGAAGGGGCGCCCGGCCGACCGTCCGTACAAGGGCGCGGAATGCCTTAGCCGGTTTTTTTGACATTTGATGTTTCTGTGGTGTCGGCACGATTCTCACTCACGGCCTCATGGACGGTTTGGTAAATGGATTTAAAGGCTTCGGAAAACCCGCTGGGAGATACGCGGCCGGTTTCGATGAATTTCACAATGATTTCCTTTGCGGCCCGAAGGATCTGCTCATCCATGGATGACATGATGGCGCCTTTCTTATTGTTATTAATAATGATTATAGGTCATTAACAGATGATTGGCCGGAAGTCAAGGCACTGTCGCAACGCCGATGGCCGCTCGTGCGCGGAGATGTTTGACACGGGGGCTACGCTTCTGATAGTTGGATACATTTATTTATGGCGGGGTTGTCATCCTTCGCAGATCCCGTCTTGAGGGGGTGTTATGGGGTCATCAGTTGAAAAAAAGATTTTATATCCGGTAGACAAGCCGGAGGTCGTTCGGACGGATCTTATCGATATTATTGACTATCAATATCGAACCAGCCGGGATATCGATATCGTGATTCGCCAGCCCGAGTTTACGTCGGTGTGCCCCATGACGGGGTTGCCGGATTTTGGAACCATCCTGATCAAATATCGGCCCGATGATAAGATTGTGGAGCTGAAATCGTTGAAGTATTACCTGCTGCAGTATCGAAATGTCGGTATTTTTTATGAACATGTGGTAAATCGGATTCTTGATGACCTTGTGGCGCAGATTCGGCCGAAACGAATGGAGATCATCGGAGAGTTCACGGCCAGAGGGGGGATTACCTCTACAATTTCTGCTGTTTATGAAAGGGACAAATGAGGCGGATGATGGCATTACCAACGAACAGGCGCGGTCAACAGCGGAACGGCGCGCACCTTATCTCCATCCTGATCGGTTGTTTTTTGCTGACAGCCGGTTGTTCAACCTTGGGGAAAGTCACGGACAGCGCAACGGAAATGGTAAGCAATATCGGCTGGAAAGACGATGCCGTCGCTCAAACCTTTGCCGTGATTCCATTTGGAAACCAGATGCCGTGGGTGGCGGACCGGCTTCACATGGACTTTCTGGCCCGGTTGACCGAAGCGCTCGAAGACAAGTGTGCGCGGGTGATTCTGGTCTCACCCGGCGATGCCCAATACCCCTATGACTTGGCCCGGTTTGTCACTCCGGGAGTGACGCCCCCGGACAATATCGAACTGGCGGAGATTTGCCGCAAAGCCGGTCTCAACGGCGTGATAACCGGTCATCTTTCCCGCATCAGTAGTGAGCAGAAAGGCACGGGCATGTTGTGGTTTAAGGGAAAAGCACTGATGGCCCGTGTTCAAATGGAGTTTGCCCTGCATCATGCCGGAACGGCCGCCAAGTTGCTGGATGACACCTTGTTCATGGATGTGGAGTTGACCGAAGACGAGTACAATGCATTGGCGGATGAAAAGGTGTTGAACGCCTCGGCGACGGAAGATGAGCTGGCGAAAACAGCGCGATCCGCCGTCCGGTCTATCTGCGACAGGCTTGAAACTGTCCCGTGGGAAGGCATTGTTACTTCGGTGCAAAACAATAAGGCCTTTATCTTATTCGGTGATAATGTCGGGCTCTCCGTTGATGATGAATTAGAGGTTTTTGCTGAAGGGCAGATTCTCGGGGCCGCCGGTGAATCTCGCTACATCGTTCCCGGCATCAAAGTCGGGGAAGCAACAATCACTGCGGTTTCGGACACGCAATCCGAAGTGGTTATGCGGGAAAAGAGCGGAGAGATTAAAGTCGGAAGTATCGTTCGCAAGAAGGATTGATAACCCTTTTAGAGACAAAGATCCCGACACACGCCTATCGAATTTCATCGAGACGGTTAGCTGCCCAGCAGCCCAGCATCCCAGCATCCGGCTTTGCCGGATCACCCGATGACGCGATAACAGGTCAACGGGTGATCCATTCCCTTTACGGCGACCGGCGGCAGGGGATGGGCGGTGATGCGGCTTTCGATCCCTGATGTCTCGGCATATTTTTTCATTTCCCCATAGGTCTCTTCGCTGATCAACGTCTCGCCGCCGGCGGCCAGATGCTGAAGGCGAGAGGCGATATTGACCGCCATGCCCACCGAGGTATATTCCTTTTTTCGCAAGGACCCCAAGACGCCGGATAACACATTCCCCGTTGCGATACCGATGCCGATCTCAAGCCGAAACCGGTTGTTTTCCCGCAAGAGCAGCGCATCTATTTCCTTTGCTTTTTCCTGCATTTTTTGAGCGGCCGACACGGCCTGCACCGGATCTTCCGGCCGAGGGACCGGTGAGCCGAAAACCACCATGATCGCGTCTCCCATATGTTTATCCACCGTGCCGAGATGGTCATAGGCGATTTCTCCCATGGGGGTAAAAAAATGCTCGTTTAAAAAAGCGGCGATCTCTTCCGGCGAAACGCCCTGGGACATGCGCGTGAAATTGCGAATATCCGCAAACAAGACCGAAGCTTCGTGAAAAACTGGCAGTAGGGCGTTCGGTGCTTTCTGAATTTTTTGATAGATCGGCTCGGAAACAAATTGCCGTAAGCGTTTACGGAGACAAATATCGTGAATCTTGGCCCTGAACTCCGTATTATCAAATGGTTTGCTCAAAAAGCCATCAATGCCTTCGTTCGTGGCTTGAATCGCCACCGCCATGGTGGCGTAACCAGTCAGAATAATACGGGTAATTTCGGGATTGATGGCACGAACTTTGATCAGCGTCTCAAGCCCGTTAATGCCCGGCATTTTGTAATCGGTAATGACCGTTGAAATCCGTTGCGGCCGTTGCCGGACAATGCCAAGCCCTTCCTCCCCGTTTTGGGCGGTGAGAAGGGTATAGGCGCTTTTTTTCAATGCGCGTAACACCGAGCGGCGGATGCCTTCCTCGTCATCAATAAATAATAAACAGTTGTCGGGGGGTGTCGGGGTTATTTTGGAGAAAGGCACTGGGGGTTGCATCGTCATGGCGAGCTCCTATTGCAGAAAATGATGAACCAAGGGTCAACATCAGCCGGTACGACAACAACATAACGAATTTTGAATTATAAATTTCGGTCGAAAGCTAATAGCTGATAGCTGATAGCTAATAGCTGATAGCTGATAGCTGATAGCTAACAGCAAACCTCTCCAAAGTCTCCCGATACGCCCTGATCAGCGCCAACCCTTCGGCTTTCGTGGAAAGCTGCTTGATCGATTCGCGAAAGGCACTGCTTTGATGAAGCCCTTTGACAAACCAGCCCAGTCGACTTCGCATCATGCGGCAGGCGTGCAGCTCGCCGAAAAACCGAACCGATAAGGTGAAATACGATTCCATCAGGCCAAAACGGGCCGGCAAATCAAGCTCCGGGGGCGTCTTTTTTTGTAATAACGCATTAATCTGATTAAAAATCAATGGATTGTTCATGGCTGCGCGGCCGATCATTACACCGTCGCAACCGGTCTCCGCCATCATGGACAGGGCGTCTTCAGCACAGAGAATATCGCCGTTGCCGATGATGGGAATGCGTGCTTGCGCTTTTAGCATACGGATAATCGATCGATCCGCTGTCCCGCGAAAGCCCTGTGTGGCGGTTCGTGAATGAACGGCGATGGCGTCCACGCCACAACCCTCGGCAATGCGGGCGATTTCAAGGGCTTGCTGCCCGGACGGCTCCCATCCGGTCCGAATTTTGATGGTCAGCGGTATGGTAATGGCTTGGCGGACGGCCGTCAATATTTTTTCGGCGATTTCGGGTGTCTTCATCAGTGCCACCCCGGCGCCTGTTTTGACGACTTTTTTGACGGAGCAACCGAAATTGATATCCAGAATCGTTGCCCCGGCACTTTCGACCCTGCGGGCCGCTTCGGCCATGGCCGATGAATCGGACCCGAAAATCTGGATTGAAACGGGTTTTTCTTCAGCCACGGTGGCCAACATGGCAACTGTTTTTTGAGAGCCATAAATCAATCCATTGGCGCTCACCATCTCCGCGCAGACCAATCCGCACCCCGCCTGCTTAATCATCAGGCGAAAGGGAAGGTTCGTTATTCCGGCCAGGGGCGCCAGCACCGTGTTGTCCTGAAGGCTTACCGACCCGATTTTCATTTGGCGCATCCTTCCGCCGGGGATGAGCGCAAGGCGGTCTTTTCAGGCGGCGGGGCCGGGTTGGCATAGCAAAACAGGCAATTGTGAAAGCAGGGATGAAGATCATAACTGCCGATATCCACCGAGACCTTGCAGTTACATCCGAAGGTGGTTCGCTGGCCCGTATCCTTTTTAATTGAGAGTCGCCCGCCGAAAAGCTGCATCAAAAGATCATTGGGGATACAGGCACCGTTGGTAATGCCGCTGGTTGAGGGAAGGGATTGGATCAGGTCGTTTTCGCAACAAGTCTGAAGTTGTATGCTCATCGCGTTTAGCTTTTGGTGCATGGCGAGAATCCGTTCCGTTTGTTCCGCGATGGAAAAGGTCGTGAAGCGGATGTCTGAATTTCGGGCGGTTCTGCGTTTGATTTTGGGATAAAGGTCCATAAAACTGGTAATGCATCGGGTAAGGCCGCAACTATTTGCGTGTTCGGCAATCCGGTCAAAATCTTTTAAATTATCGGTTGGCGCGCCGGACCCGGTTTGATAGCGGCATATCGGATCAAACCGCCAGGAGATGGCTTCGGCCGGGTTGGTTTGTGTGAGCGCCGATAATTGCTGCAGCCTGGTTGAAAGCAGCGGCACATGGGGTTCCAGTGCCGTTGATTCGGAGTTGATCGTGAAGTTGAAAAAAAGATGAAACCCCATTTGCTTTAAGGTGCGCTCGTAGCCGCCTTGAATAAAAGGGCCGAAATTTTTCGACCAGAAAACAATCGTGTGAACCGTATCCGTAGTGGCGGGAACCTGGCGTGTGCGGCCGTTATACGGGTTTTTAACCTCAAAGACGCCTGCGGTTATTCCCGCCATGAACCAATCCATGTAAAAGGCTGGAATATCGGTTCTGCGTGAGGCGGAAAGTACGATTTTGGGTGGTGTCTTCATTGCCCCCATCGGCTATGGTCATGGTTACGGCCACGCCAGGGTATTTTTTCCAGACCGGCAGGAACTCGCTGTCGCTCAAACAGCCTGCCGCTCTTCCAAAACCCCCCTGGCGCGGCCTCCCTGCCGTGGAAAATTGGCCGAAACGATGATCAAGGCCTTTTCATTGATTGGTGATACCCTGACCCCTAAGACGAATTTTTTCTTAGATCCGCAAAGCTGATCACTGTTGCCTTATCGGTCTTCTTCTTTTTGGATGCCGGTTTCTTTTCTTTTTTGGTATCCTGTCCGATGATATCGGGCTCGGCCGGGCACTCGATACGCTCCAGACGCATTTTTTTGCCGTTCATGGTAAAGGGCTCCCCGTTGATATAGGCATCCCTTAATATCCAAGTGACGACATGAAGGGGAATTTGCAGCATCAGCAGTTTCAGATGGTACCAGTCCGGTTTGGAATCCGGCAGAATGCTTTCAACCCTTGCAAAGCAAAGTGGTGAGCCCTCAAAATAAATTAAGACAATATCATTTTCATAGGTTGTCATGGTACAAGATCCCTTTTTGTTCCCAAGCTTTTTAACGGCTCGTTGAATCAGTGCCCATTCGTAATAGGCGCTCTATTATTTGGGTCCATCGCTGGTGCAATCCTTTTCTTGTGGGCACTTGCAGCGTGCTCTTCAGATATCCCATTGTCAGGCTTTTCGCAAGCGCGGTACTTCATTACGGACTTGATTTCATCGGGGCCAGGGGCGTAAAGAAAGACATCTGTTTTAACGAATAGGTCTTACGGGGCACTTTCCCGGGAAAGGCCGAAAAAAGGAGTTTTTATGAACATGAAAAACCGAAAAACCGGCCCGTATATTAATGAGGGGATTGACGCATTAAGGAAAAAAGGAAGCCGAATCATTACGGAGGGAAAGACAAAGCATCCCCCGGCCGCGCTGATGAAGGCCGCTGGTGTGATCGGGCGTCTGGGGGATTTTCAAAAACGGTTTGTTACCGTGATCAATTCTTATACCACCCACATTCCCGGGCATGCCCATTTGAATGTTCTGGGCGATATTCTGTGCCGGGAATTGGAACAACTGGGGTTTAACGTGTGGTATGCCCATATCGGCTCAGCCATCTGTGATGGAATCGCAATGGGGCATTTCGGGATGAAATACTCCCTGCCTTCCAGGGAACTCATCACGGACCAGATCGAATCGGTGATTACGGCGCACCCGTGTGACGCCTGGATCGGAGTCGGCAATTGTGACAAGATCGGCCCCGGCATGCTGAACGCCATGGCTCGGTTGAACCTTCCGGCCGTCTATGTTTCCGGCGGTCCCATGCTGGCCAGCAAGGCCGGGGGGGATTTTATCACCGTATACGAAGGTGTCGGCAAGCGGGCTATCGGCAAAATGACGGAAAAAGAACTCGATGACCTCGCCGAGACCAGTTGCCCCGGATGCGGCTCCTGCGCGGGCATGTTTACGGCAAACTCCATGAATTGCCTGGCTGAGGCCGTGGGCCTGGCCCTTCCCGGAAACGGCACCATTCCGGCGGAAGTCTGGGCTGATGAAGAGAAAACCCGAACCCGGTTAAATCCGGAACGCATCGCATTGATCAAGGCCGCCGCCGGCGTGATTCACTATTGCCTTGAAAATGATATTCGGCCCGCGGACATTATTACCGAGGCGGCCATCGATAACGCCTTTATGGCGGACATGGCCATGGGCGGCAGCACCAATACGGTGCTCCATACCCTGGCCCTGGCTTCGGCTGCAGGAGTTTCCTATGATCTGGCGCGCATCAACGAATTGTCGGCTCGGACACCGTGCATTTGCAAGGTCTCTCCTTCCCGGCCCGATGTGCACCTGGAGGATGTCCACCAAGCAGGCGGTATTCCGACCATATTAAAGGAAATATCCGTTCATGCCGGGGGAGGGGTGTCGCTTGCGGCCCAAACGGTCTACGGCACCCTGGGGGACGCCGTCAGCCCGGCCGGTTCGCCGGATGGAGACATCATCCGGCCCGTGAAAGACGCATTTACCAAGGACGGCGGCCTGGCCGTGCTCTTCGGCAATATTGCGCCGAAGGGTGCCGTGGTGAAGCTGGCCGGGGTGGAACGGGACATGATGATATTTGAAGGCCCGGCTGTTCTTTACGAGTCCCAGGAAGAGGCGCTTTCCGGAATTCTTGAGGGCAAGGTCAAGGATGGGGATGTGGTGGTCATTCGATATGAGGGCCCCAAGGGCGGCCCCGGCATGCAGGAAATGCTTGCGCCCACGGCCGCCATTACCGGCGCCGGGTTGAAAACCGCGCTCATTACGGACGGCCGGTTTTCCGGCGGCACGCGGGGGCTTTGCATCGGCCATATTTCTCCGGAAGCGGCTGCGGGCGGTCCCATTGCGGCCATACAATCCGGGGATCGCATTCGAATCGATGCCGAAAACAGAAGGATTGAGCTGCTGCTTCCCGAAGTGGCGCTCACCCGGCGCATGGCCCAGTTGCCGCCCTTTGAACCCAAGGTCAAACACGGGTGGCTGGCGCGGTATTTATCCCATGTCACCTCCGCGGACAAGGGTGCAGTTTTTGATATTTAGGCCCTCTATCAGAAATATGCACGCTTTTGCGTGTATATTCACTGAAGGTGGAAGATGGTTTTATGCCTCCCAGCATCCCAGCCTTCCAGCTTCCGGCTTTGCCGGATTAGGTGTGTTAGCGTGTGTAACGGGTGCCCCCCCGAAATAAAAAGGCCTCCAAATGGAGGCCTTTTTTACTGATGAGGCATTCAACGGGTTAACCGTTTTCTTTTTCAAACGTTTTCATAAAATCAACGAGCGCTTCAACGGCCTTTAAGGGCGTGGGATTGTATATGGAGGCACGGCATCCGCCGACCGACCGATGGCCTTTTAGACCGCCGAACCCGTTTTTCCCGGCCGCTTCAATAAACCGTTTTTCAAGCTCCTCCGTAGGCAGCCGGAACGTGACATTCATTTTCGAGCGGCTGTCCGGATCGGCCGTTGCCCTGTAAAATTCGGTGGCATCCATATAGCCGTAGAGGGCATTGGCTTTTCGATCGTTCAGCTGGGACATTTTATCCAACCCCCCGATTTCCTCTTCAAGCCACTTGGTGACCAGTTGAACCGTATAGACGGCAAAGCACGGCGGCGTGTTGTACATGGAGTTGTCGGCTGCAAACGTGGTGTATTTCAGCATGGTCGGCAGATTTTCGGGCACTCTTGCCAGCATGTCCTTTCGAATAATGACGACACAGACCCCGGCGGGTCCCATGTTTTTTTGCGCACCGGCATAAATGAGACCAAAGGGGTTGGGATCAAAGGGCCGGCTTAAAATATCCGAAGACATATCCGCCACCAGGGGGACATTGCCCGTATTCGGCATGGTCGCCCACTGGGTGCCTTTGATGGTGTTGTTGGTGGTGATATGGACATAGGCGGCATCCGGACTGAACGAAATGTTTTTGGGAATATAACAAAAATTCCGGTCTTCCGATGAGGCGGCCACCCGGACGGATTTACCCTGAATTTTGACCTCTTTGATGGCCTTGGTGGCCCAGGTGCCGGTGTTGACGTAATCGGCGGATTGGTTCGGCGGCAAGAGATTCATGGGGATCATGAAAAACTGAGTGCTGGCGCCGCCCTGCAGGAAGAGGACGTCAAAATCGTCGGAAAGGGATAACAGGCGTTTAATTCGCGTCACGGCGTCGTTGATGACGTCATCGAACCATTTGGAGCGATGGCTGACTTCCACGATTGACATGCCCGATCCCTTGAAATTTAAAAAGGATGCTTGAATCTCTTCCAGAACCGATACCGGCAAGGCAGCCGGTCCGGCGTTAAAATTGTATATTCGATGTTCCGTCATAAGGTTTCCTCCGGGTAACTCTATTGTATTTTGAATGTTCCGTGTGCTTTTTGCAGGGCTATTACTTATGAATTATGGGGGGATTTAGTCAAGTTCTATTTTGTTTTCCCGTTGGGAGAACAGCCATTCCATAACCGTGCACGAGCATGTGTACGTTCACGTTTACGGGGTTAAACACTGCCCTTTGTGATACCATCGGTGATGAACAGCTCCGAGTACGGTTTCTTGAAGGTGACAATGAATGGTTGCAGCGCCAAACGCGTTGGGTTAATATCAAAATCATTTCTCATCAACTCTCGGGGAATTTATGCCATGGCCAAGACGCTTTATTGGATTCAAGGCGGCAGTTGCGGCGGCGATACCTGGTCGCTCTTCAACGCGGAAACCCCTGACATCATTCAACTCTTCGAATCGTTGGGCATTGATATTCTCTGGCACCAGGCCCTTTGGATGGCTAGGCCCGCGGTGGTCGAGGATCTCAACCGGCGAATTTTATCCGGAGAGCAACGCCTCGATATATTATGCGTCGAGGGGGCGGTGATTCACGGTCCTAACGGTACCGGCCGCTTTGACATGTTGCCCGGCGGTCCGAAAAAAGACATCATCAAGGCATTGGCTCAAAAAGCGCGGTATGTGATCGCGGTGGGAACCTGCGCCAGTTTCGGCGGTATCGGCATTGACAGCCCCACCATGGCGGGTGGCCTGCAATTTACCAAATGGGAAATGGGCGGGCTTTTGGGCCAGCAATGGCGTTCATTCGCCGATTACCCCGTTATCAATTTACCGGGGTGTCCCTGTCATTGCGATGTGATGGTCGGCACACTTTCCGCGATAGCTGAAGAGGCGCCCTTAACCCTGGGGCACTACAATACGCCCGTTGACTGGTACGGCATCATGGTGCATCAGGGGTGTACCCGTAACGAGTATCATGAATACCGGGTGGAGGAAAAAAAATTCGGTGAAAAAGGGTGCCTGTTTTTTTATATGGGATGCCATGGCCCGCTGGTAACCGGGCCGTGCAACAAGGCCCTGTGGAATCGCCGGTCGTCCAAAACACGGGTGGGGGTTCCCTGCTTTGGGTGCACGAGTCCGGATTTTCCCCACCTGTACCCGTTTTTTGAGACCCGCAATATCGAAGGCATTCCCATTGAGTTGCCCGATGGCGTCAGCCGGGCCCATTACATGGCCTATAAGGGAATGGCCGCCGCCGCTGCGCCGAAGAGACTCATAAAGCGCAAGACCGGTATCTGATCATTTTACATGCAACCCAATGCGTTGCGTTCTTGCCGTCAAACGCGAGGAATAACCACTCGGAGTGAATGAAACCCCATGACAATTATAAAGAAGATACTCCCGTTGAACCGGGTGGAAGGCGACATCGAGATTCATTTTGAACTGGATGAGAACCACCGGGTCACGGATGCCCGCAGTGTCGGCACCTTGTATCGGGGCATTGAAAATCTGATGACGGGCCGGGCGCCGCTGGACAGTCTTGTCATAACGCCTAGAATCTGCGGTATTTGCACCACTGCTCACTTGAACGCGGCTGCCAAGGCGCTGGATATGGCTTTTTCCGTCCGCGTGCCGGATAATGCGCAGCGGTTGCGCAATGTGACGTTACTGGTTGAGCATATTCAAAATGATCTGCGGCATTTTTTTTTATTGTTCATGCCGGATTGCACCCGAACTCCTTATAAAGACCATCCCATGCATGGTGAAGCCTTGCACCGCTTTCGCGTGTTGAAAGGCGAAAGCACCATTCAGATTGTTCAGGAAACAAAAAAAATAATCGAAATTATCGCTATTCTGGGTGGTCAATGGCCCCATTCCTCTTTTATGGTGCCCGGCGGTGTTGTTTCCGTGCCGAGCAGCAATGATATTTTCCAGTGTCGCCATATTCTGCGGAATTTTGTAAAATGGTATGAACGGCGGGTGCTCGGATGCACCATTGCCCGCTGGCAAGAAGTAATCACCCGAAAGGATCTGGAGGCTTGGCTCGGCGAGTCCCCCTTGCATCAACAAAGTGAGCTTGGCTTTTTTATTCAATTCGCCTTAAGTGCCGGGCTGGATCAACTCGGCCGCGGATGCGAGACCTTTATCAGTTGCGGCGGGCCGGAACTGCCGGCGCAAACGCACGTAAAAGGGGTTGGCGGCGGCAATTCGTTTTTGCCGTCCGGGCTCTTTTCTTCGGATGGCCTATCGCCCTTTGATCAACAGCACATTGCCGAAGATATTTCCTGCGCGTTTTACCACGGTACCACCAGCCATCCGTTCGAAGGCCGAACCATGCCCGATCTGGACGATGCCGGCGGCCGCAAATACTCCTGGGCAAAAGCCCCCCGATACAACGGGAAACCGGCGGAAACCGGCCCGCTGGCCGACTTGCTGGTGGCCGGCATGCCTCTTTTTGTTGAATTGAATCGCACGATAGGGGCCAGTGTGTTTCTGCGGGAGTTTGCCCGGTTGGTGCGGCCGGCCCTCTTGTTACCCGCCATTGAACAGTGGTTGAGAGAAATGGCCGATTGCAGCTCCACTTTTTTCCAGGATTATCCGGTCAGTGATGCCGCAAAGGGATACGGCCTGGTGCTGGCCTCCCGCGGCATTTTGGGGCATTGGGTAAGGATTGAGGACGGAAAGGTTGCCAACTACCAGGTGATTACGCCCACGGCCTGGAATGCATCCCCCATGGACGCCAAAGGCGTGCATGGGCCCTGCGAGCAGGCGATTATCGGCACCCGGGTTCATGATCCGGACGACCCGGTGGCGGTCGAACAAATCGTGCGTTCCTTTGATCCGTGCCTGGTGTGCACGGTGCATGCCGTCGATTTAAGATAAAGAAAAAGTCCCAAAGGTGTCGATGCGATGATAACGCTATCCTCATTATCGGAGACGCAAAAGCGCCCTTCCATTTACCCCGGGCGCCATTGGCCCGAAAGCTGCTGCCTCCTGTTTGATGCCGCGCATTGCCCATTGCAGCACCTGATCGTGGAAAACGAGATTTTTAAAGAAGAAATACGCACCTCCCGCGAGTCGGCCGAAATCACCGCCAGCTTGGTGGTCAAGCAGTTTGAAGAAACCGAACGCATACTGGCGCGCTTTCAGGTGGCCAACGCTCAGCGAAAGGCCGTGCTCGATTCCGCCGCCAATATCGCCATTCTCGCCACGGACCGAACCGGCACGATTATCGTTTTTAACCGGGGGGCGGAAAACCTGCTCGGTTACAAGGCACGGGAGGTGATTGGCCTTCAAACCCCGCTTATTTTTCATCTGCCCAATGAAATTGAGGCGCGTGCTGAAGCACTGATTGCCGAATTTCAAGAAGCGATGCAGGGAATGGACGTCTTTTTCTTATATGCCAAGCTGGGGTGGCACGAGCAGCTTGAATGGACCTATGTGCATAAAGACGGCCACACCTTCCCGGTGACGCTGTCCATCAACCCGTTACGGGACACGGACGGGGTTTTGAACGGCGTTTTATGCATTGCCTCCGACATCACGGACAAACGGCGGTCCGAACAGGCCCTGAAGGAAAGTGAGCGGAATTACCGGTTATTGCTGAACAACATTCCCAATATCGTGTTTAAATCCTATGTGGATGGATCGATAGACTTTTTTGATAATAAGATCGAAGCGATGACGGGTTACAGCAAAGAAGACTTTCTATCCCGAAAGCTCAAATGGCCGGATTTGATTCTTGCCGAAGATCGGGAGATTGCAAAATCAAAATTCGTTAAGGCCCTCAAGGGTGACCGCCAGTACATTCGAGAATATCGTATTCGGAAAAAAGATGGTGATTCCCTATGGATTCAGGCCAGCAGCCAGATTGTTTGCGATGCCAGCGGAAACATCGACTTTATCAGCGGTGCTTTTCTCGATATCACCGAGCGAAAGGCCGCGGAGGCCGCCCTGCACGATTCCGAGGAAAAATATCGCTCTTTGTTTGATAGCGGCCCCAACCCTATTTTTGTCCTTGATCCCGCCACGCAAAAAATCCTGGATGTCAATCCGTCGGCGATCGAGACTTACGGCTACGAAAAGGACGAGTTGCTTGGCCGCTATTTCAGTGAGTTAGGTGAATTTGAACTTCCTCCGGAGCAAGGCCTGGGCATGGATGTGGAAGAAAACGGGTTAACCGGCTGTTTGATCGAGCAAAAAACACGCCATCGCAAAAAGGACGGCACGCCGTTCTATTTACGGGTCAAAGCCTGTCCCATTAAATACGGGGACCGGCAGGCCATCATTCTGGCGGCTACCGACATCACGGAAGCCATTGAGCGGGATGCGCAACTCTTTCAGTCGAGCAAAATGAAAACGCTGGGTGAAATGTCGGCCGGCATCGCCCATGAACTGACCCAACCGCTGAATGCCATTAAAATCGGCAACGATTATCTCAAGCGCCTGATCGCCCAAGGCAAGACGGTTAGTCCCGAGGACTTGGACCGGGTGGCCTCGGCGGTCACGTCCCAGGTGCAGCGAGCCTCCGACATCATCAACCGGTTGCGCGAATTCGGCAGACGGCCGGATTTCAAAAAGGAGCCGGTGAACCTCAATACCGTTATTACCAATGTGATGCAGATTATTGGGCAGCAGCTCATTTTAAATAATATCCGTGTCGTTTATGATCTCGATGTTGCGTTGCCGACGATATTGGCCAATCATAACCGCATGGAACAGGTGGTGTTCAACCTGGTCAGCAATGCCCGCGATGCCATTGAGCAATTGCCGGGCAACAGCAGCGAGAGCAGCAAAGACCGGAAGATCATGGTGCAGACCTATACCGATGGCGAGGATGTGTTCTGTGCCGTCGAAGATACCGGTGTTGGCATTCCCGATGAGGCGGTGGAGAAAATTTTTGAACCCTTTTTTACCACCAAGGAGGTGGGAAAGGGCATGGGGCTTGGCCTTGCCATCACTTATGGTATTGTGCGCAGTTACGGCGGAACCATTATCGTTAACAGCAAGGTCGGTAAGGGAACGCGCTTTGAACTCAGGTTTGCAAGGAGCGGTTAGCCATTAACCTTTAGCTATCAACTATCAGCTATCAACTATCAGCTATCAGCTATCAGCTATCAGCTATCAACTATCAGCTATCAGCTATCAACTATCAGCTATCAGCTTAGAAAGAAGCACCATAATGACCAAAATACTGATTATCGATGATGAGCGACCCACTCTGCAGATGCTCAGTTTGTTTTTAACCGCCTGCGGATACGAGGTGTTAACGGCGGAGAGCGAAAAAAGCGGCCTGGAAATTTTCAGGCGGGAGCAACCGCCCATCGTGTTGACCGATATCAAAATGCCCGGGAAAGATGGGTTTGCCGTTTTACGGCAAATTAAAGACCTGGCGCCGGCCGCGGAGGTGATTGTGGTAACCGGCCATGGGGATAAGGATTTGGCCCGTCAAGCCCGTGATCTTAAGGCCAGCTATTTCTTCAACAAACCGCTGGACACGGATGCGCTGGATAAAGCCATTAAGGAAATTCTTGCCCGCGCAGGTTAAAAAAAAGGGAAAGAGGAGGAAGTCCTCAGTCCCTTTTGAATGATGCGAAGGATGAAACAAGGGTTTAACGTTTGGAGAACTGGAACCGGGCGCGGGCGCCTTTTTGTCCGTATTTTTTTCGCTCTTTGGCTCTGGGGTCCCGTGTGACAAAACCGGCTTTTTTAAGGGCCGGGCGAAGATCCGGGTCCATTACCATCAGCGCACGGGTGATACCGTGGCGAATGGCACCGGCTTGTCCGGTGATGCCGCCGCCGGTCACGCTGACCCGCACATCAATTGAATCTCGATTATTGGTAAGCACGAGCGGTTGTAACGTAATGGTTTTGGCCGTTTCAAATGTGAAATAGTCATCTATATTCCGGCCATTTACGATAATCTGACCGGACCCGGCTTTTATCCATGTTTTGGCGGTAGCGCTTTTTCGTCTTCCGGTGGCATAATAATTTTCTTGCGTCATAACTAACCCCAGTTTTTATCAAATTAAGTTGATTCGGATGAATTAAATGGTTACCGCTTCGGGCTGTTGCGCGGTATGCGGATGGTTCTCACCGGCATAAACATGCAATTTTTTATACAGCCGTCGCCCTAATTTGTTTTTCGGCAACATCCCTTTCACAGCGAACCGAATCACATCTTCCGGTCTTTTTTCAATTAATTTTTTGGCTGTTATGGTTTTTAATCCGCCCATATATCCGCTGTGCCGGTAATAATTTTTTTGTTCAAGTTTTCGACCGGTCATAACGATTTTTTCCGCGTTGACAACGATGACGCTGTCACCGGTATCGGCGTGGGGGGTGTACATGGGATTATGCTTGCCTCTCAAACGGGAGGCTATGGCAGTTGCCAAACGGCCGAGCACGGCGTCTTTTGCGTCGACGACCAGCCATTTGCCCTGATTATCGGAATCTTTTGCACTATACGTATATTTTTTCACAAGGCTCGCTCCTCTTTATCCTCTTTGTAAGAATCCGACTCTATTAAATGATAATGCCCACCCTGTCAAGACAAAATTTGCAGACAAAATTTGCAGGGCTTTGTGCGGACTGCTTTTTCGCGCCCTTTGGCAATCAGGCTTAAGGAGATAAATACCCAACAAAAACATCCTGAGGAAAAGCCGCAATGCTCATGTTGGCCATGCACATTTATTTTCGACAAGATCCAATTTGTATCGAATTGAATTTTAATTTATGATAATTTCGATAAACGATTGGCGGAGGACATCAAATGATCAAAAAAACCAGCACCAAAGAGCAAATATTCCAGCGTATTTTAGGCGTAAAAGAGCAACTTGCATTTTATGGTGTTAAAAATATTGGATTATTCGGGTCATTTGTCCGGGGTGAACAGACGCCCACGAGTGATGTAGATATTCTTGTGGAATTCATTCCTGAACAGCACACCTTCGACAATTTTATGGAAATCGCGTTTCTGCTGGAACAAGTCCTGGGGCGCAGCGTCGAGTTGATTACACCAGAGGCCCTTAGCCCACACATTGGGCCATATATTTTAAGGGAGGTTGAACGTGTCCCTATCGCCGCATGAATATATACATCACATTCTGGACGAAATCGACTATCTCCTAACCCAGATATCGAATATGGATTATGACACATTTGTTAGGAATCCAACGTTAAAGAGGGCCTTCGTTCGAAGTCTTGAGATAATCGGTGAAGCTTCGAAAAAAATACCGGAAGATGTTAAGGCGATGCAACCGGATATCGAGTGGCGCAAGGTCACAGGGATGCGAGATAGGCTTATCCACGATTATTTTGGGGTTGATTACACCATAGTCTGGGATGTTGTGACAACCAAGCTCCCAGATCTTCGCCCGAAAATCAAGACACTGCTTGACGCAACAGAATAATCCAAACATCCTGCGGACAAGCCGCAATGTTCATGTTGGCACCGGACTCAAAAACCGGACCCCTGAATAAAAGTCGCAGCGTGCCGGTGATGAGAACCGACGCCCGAGATTCAATTCAATCGGCTGCCAGGTGTTTGAGTTTCGATAATTCATTCCATGAGAACGGTTTCTTGCTGCATGGAAAGATCGCATTATTACAAAAGATGGGGTCTGCCGCGAGGTCGTAGCGAGAGCTTGCCACCGCTCGGGGCCATAGGCGGGTATGCGGAATGGGTGTGTAATGGGCTGGAATAGGAGATATGCCGGTTTTGTGAACCATTTGAATGGAGGCTTCAATCTCGGCCGTATCCTGGTCCGGAAGTCCGACCAGGAGATAAGCGCCCACCTGTTCTTTTGAAAATCCGGCTTCCATCAGGTGGTAAACCGCTTGGTGAAACTCGGTCGCACTTGTTTTATGATCCAGATTTTCCCGGGTGGCATCCCGGTAGGTTTCAAGGCCCAGCCGAATGGTTTTAAAACCGGCGTACGCCATAAGGTGCGCGATTTTCGAGGTGATGCCGCGGATGTGAACGGCATTGGGGGTGTGAAAACTTAAGGGATGCCCCAGCGCGATGATCTTTTCGAACAGCGGGATCGCATGCTTTTCGGCATTGACCAGCAGCGCATCATCGTAAAAAGCGAAGTTTTTCACGCCGAAACGCGTGTGCCAATAATCGATTTCGCGTGCCACCGAATCCGGGCTGCGCGTGTCGTATCCGGTATAAAGCATTTTCGAAGCGCAATAGGCGCAGTCAAACGGGCAGCCTCTGGACGTCAGTAGCGGAATGTAGTTGATGTGATGTTGCAGGTCGAACGCGGGATGGGGATAGGCGTCAAGATCTTCAAGGTTGAAATTGGCGGTTGCCCGCCAGCCCGTAAATTCGAAGACGATGTCGAGAAGGTTCTTTTCCGTCGCACCGGCTGCGACCTTATCCGCACCGCTGTGCGCGCGCGCGTGATCCGGGCAAAGGGTGGCATAAATGCCGCCCAGAACAACGGGTGTTTTCGGAAAAATTTGTTTTATGAGCGAGATGGTTTCTTGAACACCGGGGTACCAATAGGTCATCAGCGAGGTGACCAGAACCAGATTCGGCGGCGCGATCGCCCGCAGATCGGCTTTAAACCAGGAAGGATCGATGCCGTACCGGGAGTATTGGCGGCGAATGTCGAGGAGGCCGGGTGGTGCCGGCAGCGGGGTTTTCCGGTAAGGGCCGCGGCCGCCCCGGGCATCGGGATTTGCCGGCGCCGCCTTGGGATGGAACCGGTCCAGACAATCGATATAACTGACCTTCGCGCCATGGGCCCTTAACATAGCGGCCAGCAGCAGCAATCCATAAGGCTTTGCCCAGACATCATAAGCGGCAAAATCATGAATCCACGGATTGACGAGCAAAATATGCGGCGGCGGTTTCACGAGTAGACCCTTTATCAGAAACATGCACGAAAAAGCGTGTATCATTGGAGAAGGTTGTTAGCATCCCAGCATCCCAGCCGCCCAACCGCCCAGCTTCCGGCTTTGCCGGGTTAGGTTATATCGTGTCCAGTTTATCGTCATGAAGCGGTTTACCGGCGGGTGCGCCGATCTTGCCGGGAAACAGGCGCCCGATACTCTCCGGGGTGGCCTTGCAAATGCCCTTTTCCGTGATAAAGGCCGTTACCAGTCGGGCCGGCGTCACGTCAAAGGCGTAATTGGCGGCCGGACTGGTTGCCGGCGGAATAAGCACCGATGTTGTTTCGCCGTTATGGAAACCGGTGACGTATCTGACTTCATCCGGGTTGCGCGCTTCAATGGGAATATCATGAATTCCGTCCGAAATTTGCCAGTCAAAGGTGCTGGACGGCAGCGCCACATAAAAGGGAATATGATTATCTTTGGCGGCCAGGGCTTTTAGATAGGTGCCGATCTTGTTGGCCACATCTCCGGTGTAGGTGGTCCGGTCCGTGCCGACGATCACCATGTCCACCATGCCGTGTTGCATGAGATGGCCGCCCGCGTTATCCGTGATGACCGTGTGGGCGATGCCGCATTTGCCGAGTTCCCAGGCGGTGAGCCGTGCGCCTTGATTTAAGGGGCGTGTCTCGTCCACCCATACGTGCACATCGATGCCGGCTTGCGCAGCCGCGTAAATCGGCGCGGTGGCGGTGCCGTATTCCACACAGGCCAGCCAGCCCGCGTTGCAATGGGTCAGAATGTTGACCGTGCCCCCGCCTTTTTTCGCGCGGGCCTCGGCAACCAACTTCAGGCCGTGGGCGCCGATCTCTTTGCAATTGACGGCTTCTTCCTCGGCGAGAAGACCTGCTTCCGCGCGGGCGATGTCGATGCATTCGCGTTGCCAGCGGGCGCTTGTTACGGCCCGGCGCATTCGGTCAACAGCCCAGGCGAGATTAACGGCCGTGGGGCGGGCATCTCGAATGCGCCGGCACGCCTCGGTCAGGCGTTGCGAAAATTCCCGTCCGTCCGGTATGTTTTTGGCGGCGATGAACACGCCGTAGGCGGCGGTAACGCCGATCAACGGCGCGCCCCGCACCACCATTTCCTTGATGGCGGTGATGACATTCTCCACGGTGTGAAGTTCCAGAATGACCAGTTCATGGGGAAGTTGTCGCTGATCAATGACCTTGACGGTGTCGGTGGCGTTATCGAGCCAAATGGGGCGCATCTGTTTTTCGTCCACAAGCATCCGTTGGTATCCTTTCGTTTCGGCCGCCGGCGAAGCGCCGGTTGCTTCAGTCTTTTTTTTCAATCGCACCCGCCAAGGCCCGGCGCATGGCGTTCAACTCGGCCTGGACCACCCGCAACCGCTCCTCCAGCCGGGCTCGTGCCATCAGTGGCGCCTGTTCAATCTGCGCGGAAAGTTTATCCGCTTCGCGCATCAGGCGGTAGATTTCAAGCGCGATTAAGCGAATGGACATGGCGGCGTGATCCGTAACCGGTAGCATCTCATGAAGTCAGCAGGCAGTCAATTTGCTTGAGTTGCATCTCATTTAATTCGTTTTCATTTCCCAGAAGCGAGGCCATCAAGGTTATTTTAGCTGCTGATTCGAGCACTTCCATTCGGTCAAAGGCTTGAAGCAGGCTTTCTCCGACGGTCAGCGCGCCATGGTTGGCCATCAGAATCGCGTTGTTTCCAGCCGATAGCGCGTTCACCGCACTCTCGGCCAGATCCGCGGTGCCCATGCAGGCGTAAGGCGCTGTGAAGACTTCCCCAAGAAACAACCGGGATTCAGCGATGAGCCTGCAATTTATTTTCCGGTTGGATGCGGCAAAGGTCGAAGCGGTTACCGGATGGGCGTGAAGGACCGTTTTGACATCCGGCCGCGCGGCGTAAATGGCCAGGTGCATCGGGGTTTCCATGCTCGGTTTCAGCGCCGGGGTGAGGTTGGTGCCGTCTATCCGCAACTCTCCAATCTGTTCTCCGGTGATGGTTCCCTTGTCTATGCCCGATGGGGTGATCAGAATGTTGTCCGGTGAAATTTTCAGGCTGATATTGCCCCCGAGCGTGGTGGTTAACCGCTGCGCGTAAAGCCGCCGCATAAAATAGGCGACCTCGTTTTTAAGCTTGTTTAGTTCCATGATATCCAGTCGGTATGTGAAAAAGATGGCATCATGCTAAAACCTTATGACTATTTTTTCAACGGCTTTTATAGAAAAATGCGTCGGCGCCGTGTCCGTGCTGTAGCATTCTTGATGTAGCATTCTTGATTGACAACCCGTTCCCTTTCGGTTAGAGATCGTGACCAATGAGCAATAAGAAATTGCTAAGGGTTTCGACAGTCACCATTGCCAATTGAGCCTGGAAGGTTTAACCGGATGAATCCGGTGAAATATTCCCGGCTTTTTTTGTTTTTGTGGACCGCCTGTGCGGCGGCTCGCGATTAAGGAGTAACGCATGCACATTTCAGACGGCGTTTTGCCGATGTCCGTCACCGTGGGTGGGTACGTGGTGTCCGCTGCAATTGTGGCCATCAGCGCGCGCCGCACGAGGAGTGAGGATCTGCCCAAGGTGGCCGTGGTAACGGCGGCCTTTTTCGTGGCATCGCTCATTCACATCCCCTTTGGCCCGACGAGTGTGCACCTGCTTATTCCCGGGCTGGTGGGCGCCATGCTGGGGCCTTCGGCCTTTGTTTCCATCGGGCTTGGCTTGCTGCTGCAGAGCCTTCTTTTTCAGTTCGGCGGCATTACGGCCCTGGGCGCCAACACGCTGATGATGGGGCTTCCCGCCCTGCTGTGCGGCTGGTTCTTTCAGGTCTTTAAGGGCCGAACCCGAAAGCGCCAGATGATTGTCGGCGGTGCGGCCGGTGTTTTGGGCACAGTATTGGCTGCCGTAATTTTGGCCTTGCTCCTGGCTTCAGGCGGGGAAGATTTTTTCGGCGTGGCCAAGATCGCCCTGGCGGCCCATGTGCCGGTTTTTCTGATCGAAGGGATGGTGACCGCTTTTACCGTTGGATTTCTGGCGCGGGTTAAGCCTGAATTGCTGCAACCGGCTTTTGTAGGCTCAACCGGAACCACCGATGACTGATTCGGTATTGATACAACTGCCGCTCTGGCAGTTTCTGGCCTTGCTGCTGATTCCCGTCGCAGTGTTTGCGGTCGCTGTTGTCTTTTTGCGCGGGTGGGTGCGTCGTCAGGATGCGTCGAATGAGGATCCGGACTGGTCGGTGCCGTCACTCTCGGATGAGCCCGGTCACTCCCCGTTTCACAAATGGGATGTACGTGCCAAACTTGTGACGATGCTGATCCTCTGTTTTCTGATCGCCTGCCTGCGACAGCTGCCTTCGGCGTTGGCGGCGGTCGTTATTTCATTGGCCGCCGTTTGGCTGGCCCGATCCGAGATAACGCGCGTCCTTCTGCGGTTTTTGGCTGTCACGGGATTTATGGGAATGCTGCTTCTGGTGATTCCTCTTTCCGCCCCTGTGCACGCCGGGGACACGGTCCTGATGGTTCATGGCTGGGCATGGCCCGAATTCAACTTAAGGGGGCTGGAACTGGCAGCGACCATCGCCGCCAAGGGGGTGGCGATCACGCTGCTCATGGAACCCCTGTTGAGCACCGCTCCCTTGCCGGTCACCCTGTATGGCCTTTCAGAATTGGGCGTTCCGGATATGTTCGGCCAGATGGTATTGCTCAGCCATCGGTACGTGCACGTTTTCCGGCATGAGGCCGGGCGCATGACCACGGGCATGCAGGTGCGCGGGTTTCGCAAGCGCACCGATGCCGCGACCCTTCGCGCTGTGGCCAATTTTCTGGGGATGTTGCTGGTGCGAAGCTATGAGCGGACCGAACGGGTATTCGACGCCATGCGGGCTAGGGGCTATACGGGCCGGTTTCCGGAACCGGTTCAGCTATCTATGCAAAAAAAAGATCTGCTTCTGGCAGCGGGCTGGCTGGCCATCGGCGCGGGTCTTGTGCTTTGCGACCGGATGATAGGGTGATGTGGTCATGACGGAAGAACTTAGCGCTTCGCTTCAGAAATCGGGAACTGAAACCGAGTTGTTCCGCATAGACAGGCTTTGCTATCGTTATGGGAACGGTATCGAGGCCCTTTCAAATGTGAATGTGCGGGTGTTGAAAAACGAACGCATTGCCCTGGTGGGGCACAATGGTTCGGGAAAGACCACGCTTGCCAAACTCCTTTGCGGACTGCTGCCGCCGTCGGCAGGGAGGGTGCAGTACAAGGGGCAACCGTTGACCGGCGCGCATTTAAATCGTTCCCGGTTGGAAATCGGGTTGCTGTTTCAAGATCCAGACGACCAATTGTTCGGCCACACCCTGGTGGATGATGCGGCTTTCGGCCCGCGCAGCCAGGGACTGAGTATCACTGCGGCGGCGCAAGCTGCCCGGCAGTCCCTGGAACTCGTCGGGCTGGTGGAAACGGCCTACAAGGCGCCGCACAACCTTAGTTTCGGGCAGAAAAAACGGGCGGCGCTTGCCGGCCTGTTGGCCATGACGCCGGAAGTGTTGATACTGGATGAACCCACCGCCAATCTCGACCCGCGGCAGGAGGAAATTTTCCTTTCTCTTTTCAGGAACTTTCCGGGAACCCTGATTTGTATCAGTCATGATTTGCTGTTTCTTTACGAGCTTTGCTTTCGTGCCGTGGTTCTGGACCGGGGCCGGGTTCACCATGACATCACCATGCGCGAGCTGGTATCCCATCGCGGATCATTGCGGGATCACGGTCTTGATTTCTCATTTCGACTGGCGGAAGTGCCGGAGCTGCCCCCTTGCGCTGATGCTGCTGCAACCACTGCCCCGGATGCCCCGAAAGGGGCCGCCCTGGTTTCCCTGGTGAATTTTCATTACCGTTATTCGGATGGCACCCGCGCCCTTCAGGGGGTTCATCTGAACATTTATGAGGGCGAAAAAATCGCGATTGTGGGTGAAAACGGCGCCGGCAAGAGCACCTTGCTCTCCTGCCTGCTCGGCCTTAAAAAAGGGCAGGGCGGGTTTTTCTTTGAGGGCTTGCCGGTAACGCAACGCCGGCGCAACCTGTTGTGGCGCCGGGTCGGCATGGTGTTTCAGGATTGCGCGGACCAGCTCTTCAGCCCGAGCGTGGAAGAGGAGGTGGCCTTTGGGCCTAAGAACCTCGGCTATTCGGTGGAAGAAACCCAAAATAGAGTCCGCCTGGCCCTGGCACAGGTCCGGCTTTCCGGATTCGAGGACCGGGTGCCCCTTCATCTTTCCGGTGGAGAGCGCAAGCGCCTGGCCCTGGCTTGCGTATTGGCCATGGAACCGAAGCTGCTGATTCTCGATGAGCCGACGGCCGGTCTGGACCCTCGGGGAGAGGAATTGTTGCTGGAAATTTTGCGGAATCTGAATGCGACCTTATTGCTGGTCTGCCACGACCTGTTTTTTGTGCAAGAGTTGACCCGCCGCACGATTGTCATGCACCAGGGGGCGATCATTCGGGATCTAACGACACGGGATTTCATGCAGGATAAGCCCATGGGCAATCTTAACGGAATGGCCCTTGGCTATCGCCAACACGCCGGCGCGGCGATTCAGGCCCTGCAGCACGAACACGCGCACGCCCATCCGCACGCGCACTTGCATATTCATGAGCACCGGCATGGCGATACGCTACACCGGCATCCTCACGAACATCTTCATGATCATGCGCATCGGTTCGTGCATCAGCATACGCAGGGAGAAGAAGATCTCGGCCATTTGCCGCGCCGCTATCATCTTCATGACCATAGCGGCCATGAGCAGGAATCCCATGATCATGATCATGAATAAGGGAATCGGAAAATGCCGATATCCCTAATGCTGATTATTGCCCGCAACCCCGTAAGGGCGAACCTGTGTGTTCGCCCTGATTACGAAGGGCGAACACACAGGTTCGCCCCTACCATGCTGATGGTCAATCGAAAATGCGCATTACCTAAACGGTAGATCAAAAAAATCGGTGTCCATATGGTCGGTTAGCCCGATTTGTTCGTGCCTCTCGGCTTTTCTATCCGGGCTCTTTTTTTGCTATCGGCGCAACGCTTGCGGTCGTTTTCCGGTGATTTGAAAGCGTAAACCCGACGGCAATGGTAGAGAATAGACAGCGGAAAATAGTGGTGAAAAGTAGTTGACAAGGAAGAATTCATCCGTTAGGAGAATCAGCATATTCGGCGGTAGAAATCGCCGTGCGCTTCCCTTGCAATTTCTCGGATTCCCATAAAACTGGGTTCGGCGGGATATAATGGGGAAGGGCCGAATCCGTCAGTGAAAATAGATCACTCGTAAGCCGGGCGCCTGTGTGTTTCGGAACCCGGTTGCGGGAAAAGATAATCAAAAAAGCCACGAAGGTTTCTTTTTCTCTTTCTTAGAGAAGGATTCTTCGTGGCTTTTTTTTTCGGCAAACCGGGCAGCCGTTATCGGTTTGTAGAGAATGGGCCAATTGTGCCTCATAACGGCAGGGGGAGGTTCGTGTGTATTCGAGAATTCTGGTTGCGGTGTTTATGATGGCTTGGGTGGCGGGGGGCACTTTACCGGTCTTGGCGCAATCAAATCAAGTCGCCGAAGAGATCGGAAAATCCGTTCAGCAGGCCGTCGACACCCGTCAGGCCACGCAAAAGGAGGAGGAAGGGTGGCGAAGCGAAAAGCAGGCACTACTGGCTGCCTATGACCGGTTGCAAGAGGAAGAGAAGCGGCTGCGGATTACGTCAGAACAATTGCAGGCGGAAACGGTCGCAGCCGAGGTGCGGATTGCGTCCATGGAAAAGCAACTTCGCGACACGGAAGAGATATCCAGCCGGATCCTGCCGTTTCTTCAGGAGCTGGTCAATCGCTTAAAGAAGCAGGTTTTGAGTGATATGCCCTTTTTGGTGAAAGAACGCAC
Organism: Desulfobacterales bacterium; assembly: GCA_034003325.1. Classification (NCBI taxonomy): domain Bacteria; kingdom Pseudomonadati; phylum Thermodesulfobacteriota; class Desulfobacteria; order Desulfobacterales; species Desulfobacterales bacterium. Next base: position 77,076 of record JAVEYW010000007.1, on the reverse strand, counting down.
GCAGCGAATCGAGCGGCTGACGGAACTCATGACGGATCCGGGCGTGACGGTCAGCGAAAAGTACCGAAAGGTCATGGAGGCGCTGCTGGTGGAGGCCGAATACGGCAATAGCGTCGAGGTGTATCAAGAGACCCTGTCCGTGGCGGGGACCTCGCGTCTGGTCAATATCTTCCGTTTGGGAAGAATCGGTCTCTTCTACCAGAGTCTGGATCGAAAGGAATGCGGTGCTTACGATGTTGCGGCGGCCGAATGGCGCCCGCTCGCCGATGCGTTTAACCGCGCTGTCGGAACCGCTATTGACATCGGTGCCAAGCGGCGGCCGATCGAGTTGTTGACCTTGCCGTTGGGAAGGATGGCGCAGCGATGAAATCAAAACGAATCATGATGGGAATCGGGCTCGTGGTGTTGTTGGGTTTTGGCGCGGCACATGCCGATGACATGCGTGACCAACACATGCGGGCGCAGCAGGATAAAAAGGCGTTACTGGAAAAAGCGGCGGCTGAAAAGGCGGCCGCCGAAAAGGCCGCATCCGCCGCACGCGAGCGGATTGCCAATGATCGCGGCGAGTTGAAACGGGCCATATCGCATCTAATGGCTCAAAACGACAAACGCGCCCAAACCGTTGCGCAGCTTAAAGCGCAACATCGGCAACTGCTTGAAAAGGAGAAACAACTTGCCGCGCAGTCTTCCGAAACGGAGGCTACGGTGCGGGAACTGGTGGGCGTTATTCGCATCAACGCCAAGGACATCGGCGCGATGATCGATCAGAACCTGCAATCGGCCCTTAAACCGCGCCGGGATGCGGTTTTGAAAGCCATCACCGAGCAGTCCCGGTTTCCGGCCATGGAAGATATTCGCGCCATGGTGGACATGCTGATCAATGAAATTCAGACCTCCGGCGAGGTTCGTCTTCAACAGGGCGCCATGGTGGACCGCGCCGGCGTACCCATCGAGGCGCAGATTCTCTCCATCGGAAACTTTACGGCCGCATACCGCACCGGCGAGGAGGTAGGGTTTTTAAATTATTCCCCCGCCGGTCAAAAGCTCTTTGCCCTTTCCCGGCTGCCCGCGAGCCGAACACAAGACCAGTTGGTGGACTATATGGACGGTCACAGCGAGGCTGTGCCCATGGATATTTCACGCGGCGGCGCGTTGCAGCAGTTGACCCATGCGCTGAAGTTCCGGGAACTCATTCCCAAGGGCGGACCTATAGTGTGGCCGATTTTCGGCATTCTGGCCATTGGCGTGGTCATTGTGATGGAACGGGTGATTTTTTTATTTCGCAGGCGTTTTGATGCCGACGGGCTGCTGCACCGAATCCAAGGCCTGGTTGCCGACGGCAATTGGGCGGATTGCCGGAAGCTTTGTTCAGATTATGAACGCAAACCCGTTGCACGGGTGGTGGCGGCCGGCCTTGCCTGCCGTCACATGGGGCGAGCGGAGATAGAAAACGCGTTGCAAGAAGCGATGTTAAGGGAGATTCCCCTGATGGAGCGCTTCCTTTCCACCCTGGAAATGCTGGCCGCCATTGCGCCGCTGCTGGGGCTGCTCGGCACCGTGACCGGCATGATCGGCACCTTTCATGTGATCACGCAGCACGGCACCGGAGATCCGCGCCTGATGTCGAGCGGTATTTCCGAAGCCCTGGTGACGACCATGCTGGGGCTATCCGTGGCGATTCCCATCATGCTGGCCCACACCCTGCTCAACCGGGCGGTGGAAAAGCACATCAGCCAAATGGAGGAAAAGGCCGTGGCCCTGGTCAATATCGTCCATAAGAGCCGGGATGTTGCATGATGGCGTGGCTTCAAACCTGTTACGGGCAGCTTGAGGACTATTTCAACGCCGGCGGCATGGTGATGCTGCCCTTGGCCCTGGTGAGCCTGGTGATGTGGCTGCTGATCGCGGACCGGGCGCTTTTTTTCGCGCGGTTGCACCGGAAAACCATGAGCGCGGCCGAAGCAAGAGCGCATGTGCGTGAAAACCGCATGCCGGATCCCCATCGGTTTCGCGGTGTCGTCTCCCTGCTCGTGGCCGAGTTTTTAAGCCGCCGAAGCGAAAACCACGATTTGGACCGGTTTATTCTCGATGAAGCCGTACTCAAGGTGAGCCGGTCCCTGAACGATTATCTGGCGGTTTTGGGGGTACTGGCTTCCATCGCGCCGCTGTTGGGATTGCTCGGTACCGTCACCGGCATGATCGCCACCTTTGATGTGCTGGCGGTTTTCGGCACGGGAAACGCCAAAGCCATGGCCGGGGGGATTTCCGAAGCGCTGATCACCACGCAGACCGGATTGCTCGTAGCGATTCCCGGGCTTTATATGAAAGGGTTTCTGGAGCGCCGCGCCCGGAATTTGCGGCAACGCATCGGCGTGGTGGCGTATTATTTGAGACGGTATCTTTGAGCGCAGAGCAATGAGCTATCAGCTATGAGCTATGAGCTATCAGCTATGAGCTATGAGCTATCAGCTATGAGCTATCAGCTATCAGCTATCAGCTATGAGCTATGAGCTATCAGCTATCAGCTAATTACTATATAAGGAAACTTAAACCATGCTGAACATAACCGCTGCCAGACGAAACAAACGCGCCGTTTGCGAGCTGAATATGGCCCCTCTGATCGACATGGTGTTTCTCCTGCTGATTTTTTTTATGGTGACGACCAGTTTTGTGAAGGAGACCGGCATCGATGTGCAGCGGCCGACAGCCGCTACGGCGGTCAGTAAGGCCAAGGCGACCATTATGATCGCCATCGACTCGGCCAACCGAATCTTTATGGACCGCCGGGAGATCGATGTGCGCGCGGTGCGGGCGAACGTGGAGCGCGGCCTGGCCGAAAACCCGGAAGGGGCCGTGATCGTGGTGGCGGACAAAACCAGCACCACCGGGACGGCCATCATGGTCATGGACGGATGCCGGATTGCCGGCGCGAAAAATGTGTCGTTGGCGGCGAGTTTGCCGGAAACGGAGTGAAGAGTGAAAAGTGAAGAGTGAGGAGTTGAGCTATCTTGACGTGATGACCCGGCGCAACTGGGTTACCCGAATGTGGGCGGCGGCCATTGCATTGGCGATGAACCTGGCGCTTTTTGCCATGATGCCCTTTTTGTTGCATCGAGATTCGGCGCCGCCCGCCTATGAGGAAATGATTTCTCAAATCAACGTCATTCGTATTAAGCGGCCCGACTCGGCGGTGCATCGCAAAAGCGCAAAAACGCCCGAGGTGGCGCCAAAACAGGACCCGTTAACGCCTCAGCCGGTGGTTCAGCAACCGGTCATGACGAAGCTGAGCCTTCCCTTTGAAATCAACCCCCGGCTTCCCGCCGGACCGACCACGCTGAATCTGCCGCCCATGAAACCGGCTGATATCGACGCGTTGGATGTGAAGGAGCCTTTTGAGGCGGCGGATCTGGATAGCCCGATGACGCCCCTGGGCCGTGTTCCACCGGTCTATCCCATGAGCGCCAAACGCCGTGGCATTCAGGGGTGGGTGAAGGTGAGAATCCTGGTCAATGAACTGGGGAATGTGGAACAGGTTTCGATTGAAGGTGCCAAGCCGGCCGGGGTTTTTGATCAAAGCGTGATGGATTGCGTTTCCAGTTGGCGGTTCAAACCGGGTACGGTGGAAGGCCGGCCGGTCAGGGCTTGGGCGGAAACGACGGTTCGATTTGAATTGGAGTAGGGGCGGCCCTATGTGGCCGCCCAATAGCGGCGACAACCATGGCAATGAATTTTTTTAGGTTCTCAATGAGGCCCATATGAAGCCCATGACCATACGGTTTCAAATCGCATTGATAACAACGATGCTCGTGATGGCAGGCAACGGCTTTTATTTGCGGCGGGCAGCAGCGGCGACCGATCCGAATGCCATTCCCACGCGGGCTCGTGCAGCGCTTTCAGCCGCGATCGCCCAAATGAATGAAAAAGCCTATGATCGGGCCATTGACATCCTAAAAGCGTTTCAGGCAAAGGCTGAATCTTCTGACGGAACCGGGGCGGATCCCAATGGGCGCCACCATCCGGAAGTCTATTTCACCTTGGGAACCTGCTATCTTTTTAAAGGCAATTATCAGCAGGCCGTGCGAAACTTTGAAGAGACGCTGAAAAAAGATTCGGGTCACCTTTCCGCATGGCTGAATCTGGCCAAAGCCAGCTATGATCTCGGCGATTTTTCCCGGGCAGCGCAAAGTTACACCAAGGCTTATGACGCCGCTGTGAATAAAAAGCCGGAGTATCTTTATTACAGCGCGGCCGCTTTCCTGATGGCGCAGCAGCATGATCGCAGCATCGAAGCCTTTCAACGGCTTTTCAGCGAGCACGCCGATAAGATTCAAGCCGAGTGGCGCGAAAACTTCATTCACGCCCTGCTCACGGCGAACCGCCCGAAAGAGGCGCTACCCCTGATTCGCCGTATGGCCGAACAATGTACCGACGAGAAGAAAATTCAGTGGCAGGAGATTCTGCTTAAGCAGTATATGCAGCTTGATATGCGGTCCGAGGCGCGCAGTTATGCCCGGCTTCTCACTCAAGAGGCGCCCACCCGGGCCAAGTGGTGGAAGGCGCTTGCGCATGTGGAATTGCAGGACGGAAAACACGAGCCCGCGCTGGTTGCGCTGATGATATACAGTTATCTCACCCCCCTGACGGATCAGGAAACGAAACTCTTGGCGGACCTGTCCTTGCAACTGGGCATACCGGTCAAAGCCGCGCCATTGTACGAGGCGAGTTTACGGAACCACTATAGCGACCGGTTGCTGCAAAACCTAATGGTGGCCTTGCAACAAATGGGGCAGTTCGAAGCGGCGCTGAATGCATTGCAACAGTTTGCGCCTCAAACCGAAGAGCCGAATCTGCTCATGCTGAAAGCGGATTTTCTGTACAGTCTTTCTGACTTTAAAGCGGCGGCGCAGGCCTACCGGCAGGTTGCGGGAATGGAATCAAAACAAAAAGGCCGCGCCTGGCTCATGACCGGATACGCCGCGCTTCAGGATGGCGATGTGCCCACCTGCCGCCTCGCCTTTGAGAAAGCGGCCGCCTTTGACCAGCATCGCACGGCTGCCCGGCTCGCGATGCAGAGACTGCCGAAGATGGCCTCTGAGAAGGAGAACACGAATCTGTGATGTAGGTAAACGCTGACTGAATCTGGAGAAATGAGGAACGAAAAAGGAGAAAACGAAAAAAATGAAACGGATGGGTATTCTTTTATTGTGGTTGAGTTGTTTCTCGGTAATGCTTGTATCCAGCCCAAAGGCATCCGAGATTCAACCGGATGAGGGGGTGCAACAATTAGAGGACGTATTGGTCAAGGATAAAACCGGCGCGCCTGGCATTTCGCTGACCCCCGCCAGGACCCTGATCGAGGTGGACGCCTTTTCCAGCATCGGCGTTCCCAACAGTATTCTGGATGTGCTGAAAACGCAGGCGGCCATCGACTTTCGGGGAGAATCGGACTTGGACCCCGGCATTGACAGCATCTATCTGCGGGGGTTTGAAAGTCAACGGTTTGTCACGGCCCTGGACAATCTTACTGTCCAGAAAACCGGCGGTCGAAAATCCACCAATATTGTTGACTATAGCCTCTTGCCCGCCTTTTTGATCGATAAAATCGAAATTCTGCCCGGCCCGCATTCGGCCATGTACGATGGAAAGGCCATTGGTGGCGTGCTCAATTTCATCAGCCGCGCGCCCCGGCGCAGGGAGAGCATCAAGCCGGAACTCAATTTTAGCACCGGCTACAGCGCTTACGATACTTTTATCAGTAACACCTCGGTGAGCGGCGGCATCACGGTCTTCACTTATGATCTATCCTATCGGAAATACGAGACCGACGGCTACTTGCGTAACAACGAGATCGACCAAGACACCGTTTACGGCCGCTTTGGCGTCGTGTTGCCGTCCGACGGCTTTGTGACCATCAGCGCCTCTTATTCCGATGTGGACCGGCTTGCGCCCGTGCATAACCCCGCCAGCGACGGTACCGATTATGACCCGGACTATCCGCAAACCATCGGCGGCTTGTTCGACCCCTATCAGCAACCCACCTGGGACAGTCTATCCAAAAACTACCGCCTCAATTATGAGCAATCTCTGCCCGTCGGTCGACTGACGCTGGGCGCTTATTACGGTCGAGACAATCGTGACCGCGCCTATTACGCCAACCGCACGGCAACGGCAAAAACCCATATGGACACGGACTGGTGGCAGCAGGGCGGTAAAATTCAGGATGAGATTCGCTGGTCATCCGATCATTCGACCATTGTGGGGTATGATGCCGTCCGAATGTATGATGACGGCCTCAACGACAGCAAAACCAAGCGTATCGACAAAAACGGCACTTTCCTTCAGCACCGGTGGCAGCTTCTGCCCTCGCTGGATGTGAAGCTGGGTGCCCGCTACGAGGATCTGAACATATGGATCACCAACAACGGACTGGTCGAGCGGCATTTTGATGGGTTCATGCCCAAATCCTTTGCTACCTGGAAATTGGACGGGCTTGCATCCTGGCTGCGGGATTCCTCCTTGTCCGCGGGCGTCAGCCGTATCTGGCACGGCCCGGACGCGCACGGGATTTACAATCCCCAGGGCCGGCCGCTCGGCCTGAACCTCGATCCCGAGCACGGCATCGGCTACGACCTGATATTTTCCCGCAGGCTATGGCGGGATATCGCCTTTAAAATTGATTACTCCTTTTACGAGATCGAAGATTTCATCGCCAGCAGCGTCAATGTGGAGCAGGTCGATCGCAAGGGGGTGGACTTGGAATTGGGCGGCTATCTGACCGATGCGCTTTCCTTTTACCTGACCTATGCCTGGCAGGATTTAAAGAACAAGGGCGACGAAGTCGTGGGCGCAACCAATGTGGACCAGCGAGCCGAGCACCGCATCGGCGCGGGGTTGCGGTACGCGCTGTTTGAAAACACCGAGTTGCAGCTCGATTATGCCTACCAGAGCGACGAGATCACGGAAATCTGGGAGGATGAGATTCTCATCGGCGAGCAGGAAATTGACGCCTACCATGTGGTTGATTTTGGTGTCAGCCAAACGCTTTTTAAAAAGGCCGGCTGGCTCAGCGACGGGGTGGTAAGCGTTTATGTCAAAAATCTCTTCGATGAAGAATACTACAATTCAACAGGGTATCCGGCCATGGACCAAACCTTCGGCGTCTCGTTCAGCATGAAGCTGTAGGGGCGACCGGCCGGTTACTCAAACGTAATATTTTCAAAATATTATCTTGAATGGAGGAATTCAATGAAAGCCAAAATCCGCATCATTATGGTTATTGCCACCTTGTCGTTGATGGTGATTTGCCAATCCGCCATGGCTCACAACCTATGGCTCAATCCCGATAATTACTACCCGCAGGTCGGCTCCACCGTGACGATCGGTATCGGCTGGGGACACAAATACCCCGCTGACCGGGTAGATCAGGAAGTTAAGGCGGATCGCGTGGAATCCATCAGCGCGGTGGACCCCGACGGCCTGCCGGTAGCCCTGACCCAGACATCGGCCACGTTCTACAAACTTTCCATTAAAAAAGCGGGGGCCTATCAGATCCTCGCCGGAATCAAACCCGGCTTTTTCACGATGACGGCCGAGGGTAGAAAATGGGGTGATAAAAAGTCGGTTGAAAACCCCATCAAATGCACCAATTTTCATATCGAGGCCAAAACGGTGATCATGGCCGGCGGAACGGATAAGAATCTCGGCTATTTCACCGGGAATTCCCTGGAGATGATTCCGCTGACCAACCTTCAAACGGCGGGAAAAGGCGACAAACTCGCCGTCAGGGTGCTGTTCGACGGGAAACCACTCCCCAATGCTTCCGTAAAGGCCACCTATGCGGGTTTTGAAAGCCAGGACATGGCGTCGCACGGGGCCGTCCAAAAGAATGCCAAAGCCGGCGCCGACGAGAAGGCGGGCAAAAGCGGCAAGCCCCCGGTCAAACGGTTTCCGGTGGAAACCGTTACCGACGAATCCGGAGAGGCTGTGGTTCCATTGGATCGATCGGGTTACTGGATGATTCTGCTGTCCCATAAGCCGCCTTTCGCGGATACACAGATTTGCGATGAACATATGTATCATATGGCCTTTACCTTGGAAATCGGGGCAACCCCCTGATTACCCCCATCATGAAACGCATAAAGACGAAGGAGATGTTAATGATACCCTTTTCTTCCATTGGAAAATGGATAATGACGGCAGTTACAGGCTTACTCATCCTATCGGCGGGCGCTGTTCCCCAGGTTCGGGCCGAAGCGACGGCACCTACGCATCTGTATTTGGTCAGTATCGGAAGTGGTGACCCGGATAATATCACGCTGCGTGCCGTGAACACCATCAAGGCATCGGACATCATCTTTTGCGGTGAGCGGGACCGGAAAAAATTTCCGGATCTGCTGCAGGGAAAGGAAATTCATGACACCGGATTTGGTATTTTCGGCGTTTACGGAAAAACCGCGGAACAGGCCAAAGGCAACAAGCGCTTCAACTATGAAGAAAAAATGAAGCAGTTTAACGAGATTTCCGCCATCATTCGCGAGGCCGTAGCGAAAGGCAAAACCGTTTCCGTTCTGGATAGCGGGGATCCTACCATTTACGGGCCGAATATGTGGTACATGGAGGCCTTTGAAGATTTAAAGCCGAAGATAATCCCCGGGATAAGCTGCTTTAATGCCGCCAATGCAGCCCTGGGAAAGGGTGTGACCTCGGGGAAAAAGGCCCATTCGGTGATTCTGACCGCTTCTTTCGGCCGTGAAGATTACGACGGCCCGGACAGCATCGAGAACCTGGCCCGGCATCAGGCGACCATGGCCTTTTTCACGATGTTTTTAAATATTCCGGAAGTGGTCAAGCAATTAAGGACCCATTATCCGCCGGACACTCCCATTGCCATCGTGCGGCATGCCGGGTATCGGGAAAAGGAGCAGGTAATTCGTGCTACCCTTGATACGATCCTCGACGCCGTCAAGGAAGAAAACAAGGATTTTGAATACATGATCTATGTGGGGGATTTTCTCACCAGGCGGTTTAATAGTGGTTCGTGAACCCTCAGGGGCACGGCGCGTCGTGCCCCCATAATGCCTTGCCCTTGCGGTTTGTTAAAATAATACGGGCAGGGATGTAACATATTTTTCTTTTTTTGAGCAGGTGAGTCTATTTTTATGAAAAATGCAATGAACGGAAATGGGTTGAGCCGGGAAATCGGTTTGTTTTCCGCTACGATCCTTGTCATTGCCAACATGGTGGGAACCGGGATTTTCACAACCTCTGGTTTCATCATGGCCGAGCTGGGGAATCCTCGTGCCCTGCTGCTGTGCTGGTTTTGCGGCGGCGTTTTTGCGCTTTGCGGCGCGCTTTGCTACGGCGAGCTGGGCGCGCGGTTTCCCAAGGCTGGCGGTGAATATGTTTTTTTAAGAGAGAGCTTCGGAAAACCCGTGGGATTTCTATCCGGCTGGATCTCCCTCATTGTCGGCTTTTCGGCGCCCATCGCGGCGGCAGCCATTGCGTTTGGCGGCTATTTTTTTCAGGCGTTTTCGATTCCGGCGGGGGAGAAAACCGTGGTGGGTCTTTTCGGAGTGAACCTCATCACCCTTTCTCCCGCGACCTTTGCGGCCATCGGCGTTATTTGCCTCTTTACCCTGGTTCACTACCATAGCTTGCGGATGGGCAGCCGCGTGCAAAACCTGCTCACCCTCTTTAAAGTTTTCCTCGTGGTCGCATTTCTCATCGCCGGTTTTTTTTCCGGTAACGGTTCTTTCAATCACCTTCAAGCGACCCAAACGCTTTCTTCACCCCTGTCCGCCGAGAAGTTTGCCATCGCGCTTATCTTTGTCTCATTTGCCTACAGCGGATGGAATGCGGCCGCTTATCTGGGATCTGAGATCATCGATCCGAAACGCAATATTCCCCGGGCGCTTTTTATCGGCACCGCGGTGGTGATTCTTCTCTACCTTTTTCTGAACCTGATATACATCTATGCCGTTTCACCCGGGGAGATGATCGGGGTGATGGAGATCGGTGCTACTGCCGCGATTCATCTTTTCGGCGAGAACGTGAGCCGAATTTTCAGCGGCGCTGTCGCGCTGGGGATTTTATCTGTTCTGAGCGCCATGGTGATGACAGGGCCAAGGATTTACTACGCCATGTCCAAGGACGGCGTGTTCTTTCCCGTCTTCGGTAAGCTCAATTCAGCGCATAAAACGCCGGCCTCCTCCATTTTCTTGCAGGCGGCGATTGCCGTTGTAATGGTTTTGTCGGCTTCCTTTGAAACGCTGCTGATTTACATCGGCTTTACCCTGTCTCTCTTTGCTTCGCTGACCGTGATCGGGTTGATGCGGATTCGAATGATGTCTTTGGAAGAACAAAAGGGGTACAACACCTGGGGATACCCGGTGACACCGCTGGTGTTTATTGGCTGCAATTTATGGATTATCCTTTATTCTGTTAAAAGCCGGCCGGTAACCGCCCTTTTCGGGTTGGCAACCATCGGGCTGGGGATGGTTGCTTATGCTTTCTTTGAGCGAAGGCAATCCCGGAAAAGCGGTTTGGCGCAATTGAAACCGGTTGAAAATAAAAAGTGAAGCGTTTATCTGAAAAGGACATGCGTGTGAAATCATTTTTTTTATCGATGGGATGCTGGGGGGTAGTGTGGCTTTCGGCCGCAACGGCCTGGTCCCATGGGGTTGAAGGATGGGTGGAGAGAGCGGAAGCCTGGTGTGTGGCCGCCCAATATGATGATGGCGAACCCATGGGCTATGCGGCGGTTGAGATAAAGTCGCCGGGCTCGGAGACGATTTTTCAAAGTGGCCGAACCGATCGCAACGGCCGTTTTCTGTTCAAGCCGGATGGCCCGGGCCAATGGCGGGCGGTGGTTTCGGACGGCATGGGGCATCAAGTGAGCCTTGACATCGCGGTTGAAGGGGGCGAAGCGGCGGCGCAGACAACGGAAGGGGTTCGTTCACCGGTTGCTGCGGCCGAGGGCGCAAACCGGCCGCTTAAGATCATCGTCGGCCTGTCGGTTATTTTCGGCCTGTGCGGGGTTTTGTATGGCTGGAGGGCGCGCCGAACCATTGCCGGGATAAAGGTATTCTGAGTTGGATCGTATGTCCATGAGCGTTTGTTTTAAATCGCACAAGGATCAAATGACTAGGGAAGCAGCATTACGGGCATTTTCTGCATTGATTTTGAAAGTCGATTCGAATACAAGCAACCGAAGGCAATATAGAAAAGCGGTGCCGATAGGTCATGTTTTATGTTCCGGGTATTGGCTGAATCGTCGAATTGATTTGACCGCCGTTTTATGATCGCTTCACATCATAATGTCCCATCTTTTCGCTTATGTTCAATGGATCAAACGGGTTATTTGGGCCAGGCGTTCAAAACCCCTCCCCCCGAAGGTATTGCCACGAGATGAGATGAAGACGCTCCTCTCCCAAATGACAGGGAATAAATGGATTATGGCAAATTTGCCATACGGTCCAGGACTCCGTCTGATGGCATGTTTGCGCCGTATAAACAAACGGGCGAATTTGCCCTAATATAGGTTATTATGCTGTAATATAAATTGATGATAATTTTTAAAACCAAGGCTGGCTTTCGGTATAGGCGGTTGATTCCGGTGTAATTGCTATTTTTTCTAGACCGTATAATATAATGTTATGGCTACAAGCCAATAAGGATACGATAGTGGACGAATTTGAATTACTTATAGATCTTCATAAAGGTGCAAACCGTCAGGGGCCAGGAGGTGATGCCGAGACCGAGCGGGCGATTGACCTTGCCGGTCTAAACCGGGATATGCCATTGAATATTGCCGATATTGGCTGTGGCACAGGTGCCTCTACGTTGATTTTAGCCCGCTTGCTAAATGCCAAAATTACGGCTGTCGACCTCCTTCAAGATTTTCTGGATGTTCTGAAAACCAGAACCCAGAGTGAGGGCGTTGAGAAAAAAATCACTCCTCTTTGCGCTCCAATGGAAAAGCTACCTTTAGAGGAAGAGGAGTTTGATGTTATCTGGTCTGAGGGCGCGATCTACAACATCGGCTTTAAAAAAGGCGTCGTAGATTGGAGGCGCTACCTGAAGCCAGGTGGGCTGCTTATTGCCTCAGAGATTACCTGGATTACAAGCGCTCGTCCTCAGGAGCTTCAAAATCATTGGAACAGGGAATATCCCGAAATCGACACGGCATCAGCAAAGATGAAAGTGCTGGAAGATAATGGATATTCACCAATTGGCTACTTCGTTTTGCCCGAACATTGCTGGCTTGACAATTATTACGAGCCAATGCGCTCCAACTTTCAGACCTTCCTAAGTCGGAACGGAAATAGCGAAGAGGCTCGTTCAATCGTAGAGGCAGAGCGCCACGAAATCGGACTTTATGAAAACTACAAAGCGCATTACAGCTACGGCGTATATATCGCGAGAAAGTTCAATGCGTAAAAGCCATAACAAGGCGCTACACTCGGACAATTTTTCCGCTGCGCTCCAAAATTGCCGGTGAGCGCGGCGTTAGAGTCTAACAAATAAAAGAGATGAAGAAACTATCAATAATATTTTTTTTATTCCTAATGGGGTGTGTTGGAATACCCCAAAATGTAAAACCAGTAGATAATTTCAAGATAGCGCGCTATCTGGGCAAGTGGTACGAAATTGCGAGACTGGATCATTCATTTGAGCGCGGCTTGACCCACGTAACAGCAGATTACAGTTTGCGGGATGATGGTGGTGTCAGCGTAATGAATCGTGGGTACGCTGCTGAAACGGACTCGTGGAAAGAAGCCGAAGGAACGGCTTATTTTGTGAAAGGATCGAACCAGGGTTATCTGAAAGTTTCTTTTTTTGGCCCATTTTATGGTTCTTATGTCGTTTTTGGACTTGATCATGAGAATTACCAATATTCACTCGTATGCGGCCCAAACAAGTCTTATTTATGGATTCTATCAAGAAGCCCAATATTAAAAGAAGATATAAAAGTTGCGCTTATAGAAAAAGCAGCAACATCGGGTTTCGACACGAGCAAATTGATATTTGTCGATCACGGAAAATCGCCCAACAATGCTAATTCAGCCGCTGCAAAAAGCCGCGCGTCTGATTACCATGTTCGGCCCCGCAGGACATGTGAATAAATGAGGTAGCGTCGTCATGAGAGTACAGGTTTTCAAAACATGGGACCGCGTTCGTTCGAGTTTCTGGTTTCTCCCGGCAGTCATGGCCGGCGGTGCGATTGTGTTCGCCTTTGCAACCGTCGCCCTGGATGAGCCGGTGACGGACTGGTTGACGCTTAACTGGGGTTGGACTTTCACCGGCGGAGCGGAGGGGGCCAGTTCCTTGCTGGGGGCCATCGCCGGATCGATGATCACCATCGCCGGGGTGGTTTTTTCGATGACCCTGGTCGCTCTATCGCTCGCCTCGTCACAGCTCGGTCCCCGTCTGCTCCGCAATTTCATGCGCGACACCACGACCCAAACGGTACTGGGTACGTTCGTCGCTACCTTCCTGTACTGCTTGCTCGTCCTGCGCACCATCCGCCGCGCTGAGGAGATCGCCTTCATCCCCCACCTGTCTGTCACCCTCGGTGTGCTGCTCGCGGTGGTAAGTGTGGGGGTTTTGATCTACTTTATCCATCACGTGTCCGTTTCTATCCAGGCCAACGAGATCGTGGCGCGGGTCGGAACGGAGTTGATCGAGGGAATAGAGCGGCTGTTTCCGGAAAACATTGGACGGGGATCACCGCGGATTCCGACGGAGCCACCTGACGCTGGTTTCCTCGACACGTTCGATCGGGAGGCGCGTCCGATTGGCTCTGCCGGGGACGGCTATCTACAGTTTGTCGATGGGGACGCTTTGATGGCGTTGGCCATGCAAGAGGATGTCGTTATTCGACTGGAGCGACGACCCGGCCACTATGTCGTTGCCACGCGCCCGCTGGCGCTTGTCTGGCCAGGAAACAGGGTTACCGATCAGCTGATGGACCGCGTTAATTCCGCGTTCGCCCTGGGTAACCAACGTACGTCCGGTCAGGACATCGAGTTCGTGGTCAACCAGCTTGTCGAAGTCGCAATACGAGCCCTTTCCCCCGGGGTGAATGACCCGTTCACGGCGATGACGTGTGTGGATCACTTGGGATCGGCACTGTGCCGCTTGGCTCAACGAGACATGCCGGCGCCTTATCGACATGACACTCAGGATCAGCTTCGGGTCATTACGCCTGTCTTCACGTTCCCGGAGATTACGGACGCGGCGTTCAACCAGATCCGGCAATATGGCCGTTCCAGCACTGCGGTGACCATCCGTCTGCTGGAAATAATTGCCGAGGTTGCGGGATCCGTACATCGGCCAGAGGACCGCGCTGCGCTGTTACGGCAAGCCAAGATGATCGTCCGAGGGGCACGCGGCGGGTTGCTGGAAGACGAGGACCGCCAAGAGGTGGAAGAACGCTTTCAATTTGCGAACCAATTGTTGAGCGAGTCGCCAGATCCTAACCTCTGAAATGCACATACGCAGCCAGCACCCCGGTGGCAAATTGGCCGAACCCTTCACTGGTGCGAACGCAAGAAGCCGCGCCGCACAGTTGAGCATTAGCATTCTTTCGGAGGCAGTTTAAATAATGTGTCGTTTTCTTTTAGAAAATGAAACTGTAATTGACAATCAGACTGGTTTGATGTGGACCCAAAATGCTTCTTTAATAGATTTGCCTCAAAGTTGGGCTGAGGCATTAAATACTATTAAAGCACTCAATAAGTCAGGCCTTTATGGTTATCACGACTGGAAGATTCCAAATCGTAAAGAATTGTTCAGCCTGATGAGTTATGAAACGATTAATCCCAGTCTGCCGATCGGCCATCCGTTTATTAATGTGTTTAGCGGCTACTACTGGACTTCTTCAACCTGTGCGAGGTTACCAAACCAAGCGTGGTATATCCATTTGGGGGGAGCCAGGGTGTTCAAAGGAATGAAATCTGGTTCATATATGGTTTGGCCCGTTCGAACGGTGGAAACCTGTCCTGAAAGCAAGTTGTTTCAGACGGGACAAAAGAGGTGTTTTAATGAAAGCGGTGTTGTCATAGATTGTCTTGGTACTGGACAAGATGGCGAGGTACAGTCAGGCTTTAAGTTCAAGAAAAATCGATTTACAGAAAACAAACAGATTATCTATGACAATGCTACAGACTTGACATGGTCGCGGAATGCAACTGTTCACAAGGACTTAGTGGATTGGAACTCGGCGTTTCATTTTATTTCAAAGATGAATGTCGAAATGGAACATGGCCATAATGATTGGCGAGTCCCGAATATCATTGAACTGGAAAGTTTAGTGGATTTGGATCGACATTCGCCTGCGTTGCCGAATGATCATTTATTCACCGATGTACAGGACTATTACTGGTCTTCAACTACAAGCTCGTATGACATGGATTATGCGTGGGTACTATATATGGTAGACGGAGCCGTAGGCGTTGGATATAAGCCGTTATCAGAATTTTATCTTTGGCCTGTTAGGGGAGAAGAAAGAATGAAAATTCGATAACAGCCAACAAATCACTGCACTGGTTTTTTACTCCGCTGCGCTTCGTAAAATCCAGCGAGTTCTGAACCTCGGCTTATCTTGTGTTATGACAAACAGTTATCCGAAGACGATCCTGCTGTCCACGCACCAGGCGCCGCTATCGTTGACCAGTACCGGATTAAGATCCAGTTCTTCTATTTCCGGATATGCCATGGCCAGCTGGGACAGGGATAGAATAATTTTTGTCAATTGCGCCTTATCTGCACCCGCCTGGCCTCTATACCCCGCTAACAGTGGGTAGCATCTAAGCGTTTTCAGCATTTTTTCAGCTTCAGACGTGCTGACCGGCGCAAGCTCCCGGGAAATATCTTTAAAAATCTCCGTATAGATTCCGCCAAAACCCGCTAAAATTAGTGGACCGAACTGGGGGTCCTGTTTTATTCCGAACAGCAGTTCCGTGCCCTGAATATATTTTTGAATCAAAATCCCGCTGAAGACGCCTTGAGGCGTCTGCATGGAAAAACGGTCCTGCAATACTTTAAAGGCATTCTGCAGCGCCTGCCTATTTTTTATATTCAGCATGACACCGCCCAGATCCGATTTATGAATCCATTGGGGAGATACGATTTTCAATGCAACCGGATATCCGGTACTTTCAGATAGAGAAACCGCCGAATCCAAATCCTTGACAACGCCGCCGGGAACAATCGGAATATGGTAATGTCTCAGCAATTCAAAGCTTTCCTCACCCAAAAGCAACTTCTTTGAAGGCGGTTCAACAGGCCGTCTGCCTTGTGCTGCGCCGGGCGCCGCGTCAAGTGCTTCCTCGCCTACCACACGGTTCAGAATCTGGGAATACCGCCATGTTGCGGCAAGTCCCATTACCGCTTCATCAATACTTGAAAAGGATAATACATTGGCTACATCCTTGATCTCCAATTTCAGCTGCGAGCCTTTGTCGCCGTATGCGAAGATCGCAATGGGCTTTTGCCATGGGTTGTATTCCTGGATTTGTTCAAGGCAGAAAGCCATATTCACGTCGGAATGCAGCGGCGAACTCAAAGCCGGGCATATACCCAAAACAGCATCCACCTTTTGTTCCTGAAGGAGCAGACGGGCGGCATTTTTAAAGACTTCGGTAAAAGATCCGGCAACCATTCCCAGAGACCAGATATCCAGGGGATTGTGAAGCTTATGCCAGGCAACGCTAGGGGATTCCAATTGCCTGGTCAGATCCTCCGGTAGCGTGACCGATTCAAGACCATAATCTTTAAGCGCATCCAGGGTAATAATACCACCCGCTCCCGTAGCCGTAATAATTCCAACCCGCGGCCCTTTCATGGGCTGAAACTTGAGCAGGGACCTGCTGGCCGCCAAAAGTTCAATCATGTTGTTAGCCCTTATAATCCCCGCCTTTTCAAACGCTTTTTCAAAAGCACTGTCTTCCCCGACCATTGAGCCTGTATGGGATATGGCAGCCGTTGCCCCTTCACTGCTGCGGCCGGTTTTAAATATAAGAATCGGTTTCTTGCGGCTGACTCTGGCGGCAGTCTCCAAAAAAAGCCGTCCTCTTTTTAGCCCTTCCATATGAACGACAATAAGTTGAGTCTGCGGGTCGGTTTCCAGATAATTCAAGGCATCCACAAAATCCAGATCGGAACAATTTCCCAAGTCAATAGACTTTCCCAAACTCCCTGTGAAAGACTCGTAAGCGACCTCGAGAAGCCCCGTTTGCGCTACCAGGGATAAAGGCGGGGGAGATAAATCTTTCTGAATATCAACAAAGGAAGTGCTGAAACCGGAAAAAGCATTGAGGGTTCCCAACGTGTTCGGCCCCAGAATTCTAATATCGTTTTCCCGGGCGATCCTGATCAGTTCATCCTGGATTTTCCGGCCCTCATCATCTGCGTCGGCAAAGCCCTGGCTGATGATGATGATGTTTTTGACCCCCTTTTGAGCGCATTTCTGAAATACCGGCAATACATGATCCCGGCCCATTGATATAACGACCAAATCTGGAATCTCGGGTACCTCGGTGATGGCGGGATAAGTTTTATAACCACAAATTTCCGAGGCCTTGGGATGGACCGCATAAACTCTGCCTTTAAATCCGTAACGGAGCATTATTTCAAGATTATTCCAGGAGCCCGGGCCACTCTGCCGGGTCACCCCGATCAGCGCTACTGACTCTGGATTAAGAAATTTTTCCATATTCGCTATAACCTCCGGTTGTAAAATGGGATGCAAACTTCGAACTAAAGTAAATGAAAAAAAAGCGCATCCTGCGGATAGCGCTGTTCGCTTGGTTATCAAATCATATTTGAAATTAACTGCTTCAAAATAAAACAAAACCCAAACAGCGCGATCAACCACATGCCTAAACAAAAGACGAAAACGATCACCTGTTCTATCGCCCCGAGTTGAGCATCTGCGTTTTGAAGAACGGTTGGACAATTCTCGAATATGTGTTTAAAACAATACTTGTCCCATTCTGGCATTGCAAGATATTATGACATTCTTCAGGCCAATGTTCCGATTGTCGCATCACGAAACCGAACAGCGGGTGACAGATGTCATCGGACATCCGCTGCGCTTACTAATGGAAACCGATCATGATTCCTGTCATTGAGGAGATTATTCGCGCGGATGAAGTCGCGCGGGAACAGGTGGCTGCCGCCGAATCCGAGTCAGACCTTATCCGGCGCCAGGCAGAGCAGACAGCTCAGGAAACGGTTGCCTCCAGGTTGCAGGCCATGGCCGACGTAGTCCGGGCGGAAGAGGAGCGTGTTCTGGCGGATGCCCGGTTACGGGCTTCCCAAATTGTTGCGGAAACAGATGATTATATCGAAGCGTTGCAACAGAAAAAGCTGGCGATTCAGAATAACCTGATCGAAGCCCTGGTGAAAAAGGTGGTTGACTTATGATCGATAGGCTCTTCCGCTACGCCTATGCCCAGGCAAAAACGCGCGCCATGAAAAGCGGACTGCTCGATCACGATGACTGGCACTATCTGTTGCGAATGCAAAGCCTGAATGATTTTTTCAGCTATCTGACCGCCACGGATTATGGCCCTTTTCTGTCCAATGCCGCCACTGCCGGGGCCGATGCCCGATCCATCTCCCTGTCGCTCCACGATGCTTTGTTCAAAGATTATATCAAGCTTACAAGAGCGTTGCCCAAAAGCCGATCCCTGGTGCTTTATGGCCTCCTGTCACGATATGAGGCCGAAAACGTCAAAACCCTTCTACGGGGCATCTGGCGGGCATCGCCCGATGAATCGATCCGATCCATGCTTTACCGGCTGGGAACCCTTTCCCGGCTGCCGGTGGCAGCCCTTCTGGAGGCGCGGCAGGTTCCGGTTGCGGTGGATTTGTTGAAAAAAACCGTTTTTCATGCCCCCCTGGTTCATGCCCTTGTCCTGTTCCGGACTCAGGACAGGCTTTTTCCGCTAGAGATCGCCGTGGATATGGCGGCATTCCGGCTTCTGGCCGATCGTATCAGTGGCCTTCGGGGTATTGACCGGAAAACAGCGGCCGGGCTGGCCGGCGTTTTTACGGATGGCGTCAATCTGAGCTGGCTGGTTCGGTTTCGCTGGATATACGGGCTGTCGCCCGAGGAGATCATCAATTATTCCCTGCCCGGGGGTCACTACATCACCCTCCATGATATCGGAAATCTTGCGCGGGTTTCCGATCTGCCCGCTTTTCTGGCGGCCTTGCCGCATCCCTATCGCAGCGCACTGGAGAAGGTGCGGCAATGGCGCCAGGTTCAGCTTTTTTTTCAGACATGGCTTGTTGCCGAGCTCTATGGGTTGTTTCGAAAGGATCCGTTTCACATCGGCCTGCCGCTTTCCTATATTCTGTTGAAAGAGATGGAGGTAAAAGCCCTTGAAGGTCTGGTGTCGGCGATTGGCGCGGGCGAATCCTTTGACGGGGTTCTTCAACTTTGGGAGGGATGCTGGATGCGGGATGCATGGAACGAAAAGCGGGAAACAGCGTGAAAGGGGCCATTCATGTTTAAAAGTGAAAAGCTGGTTCGAATTACCATTCAGGTTCCGGAGCCATTTATCTCCGTTGCAACCGGTATTTTGGCCCGTTTCAAACTGCTTCACCTGATCCGAATCGACCAGACGCACCTGGGCCGTCTGGGATACATTGCGGAAAGCGACGACAGACTGATCGAAGCGTATGAACAGATCCTTGCGGAAACGCATGTTATATTGGATTCAATGGGTATTCGCGGCGACGATTCGGCGTTTACCGAACAGATCATTCCCGAAAAGGAGATTTTCAGAATAAAAGAGCGCTTTGGCGAAATTCAGGACCAAATCGGCTCGGTCCTGAAGGATTATTCCGCCGTTGAACAAGCGCATGGCCAGGTCACGTCCATGCTTGAAAAGGTGGAACTGCTGCCGGAGGACCTTGATCTGGCCCGTCTGTCCCAATGTGTTTTTGTCAACTGGGAAATCGGGCTAATATCGTCTCAGGGGCTGGACAAACTAGAGGAAAGCCTTTCGCGGGTTCATCATGCCGTGGTGGAACTGGCCTGTATTCCGGAATGGACGGTTCTACTGGTATTTGGATTAAAGCCGGACTGGCCAACGTTCGAGCGGGCCTTGAAAGGGGCTCTCTTTGAACCGGTCCGGTTCATGCCGGATGCCTCGGGCACCGTTTCGGAAATGATTTCCGGCCTGCGGTCGCACCTTGCGGAACTGGCCGATCAACGACAGAAGCTGTTTGACCAACGGTCGGGACTTCAGCGTCGGTTTGAACAGGATCTGTCACTTCTTCACAGAAAAGCCGTTTCGGCGCGACAGATCCTGTCCGCCCGCCGACTGTTTGGAAAAGTGGATCACAGTTATCTCATATCGGGCTGGATTCCGGATAGACTTTTCCCCGCCCTGCGCGATGAACTGGCTCGGGCAACCGAAGGAAAGGCGCTTATTGAAAAAGTCGATCCTGAAAATCTGCGAGAGGTTCGGGAGGGAATTGTGAACATTCCGATTCTCTTCAACAACCCCCTGTTGATCAGCCCGTTTGAAAAGCTGACCAGTCTCTACGGTACGCCCCGTTATCAGGAGGTTGAACCGACCGTTTTCTTTGCCTTGAGCTTTTTGCTGTTGTTTGGCATGATGTTCGGTGATGTCGGCCAGGGCGCTGTCCTTTTTTTGTCCGGTTATCTTATTTTCAGACGACTTTACCGGTATCTTGATTACGGCATCATTCTCATGGAATGCGGCTTTTTCTCGATCGTTTTCGGTTTTCTCTACGGCAGCATCTTTGGCATGGAAACCCTCATTCCGGCCCTTTGGTTCAGACCCATGGAAAATATCACCTATTTTGTCAAGGTGACGCTCATTCTGGGTGCAGGCCTGTTGAGTCTTGGAATGGTTCTGAATTTTATCAATGCCCTGCGGCTGAAAGAGTATGAAAAACTACTTAGTGCCGGGGGCCTTGCTGGAGCGTTGTTGTATTGGATGGCTGCCGGACTGGGCATGAAATACATGCTGACGGGCCGGATCATGCCCGGTGAGCTGACGATGTTAGGATGGGTCGCTGCCGTGCTCATGGGGATCATGGTTCTCCACCGCCCGATCTATCGTTTTATTGTCAAGGGCGATTCGCCCGGCCGTATCATCAGACAGGCGGGATTCCTGACCGAGATCATGGAATCCGTTATCGAGCTTTTTGACGATTTGATGCGGTTGGTGGCCAACACGGTGTCTTTTATCCGGATAGCGGCATTTGCCCTGTCACATGCCGCCCTGTTCATCGCTGTTTTTTCCATTGCCGATATTCTGTCCCACGAAAAAAGCACTTCATTTTCCTATTGGATTGTTGTTGGGATCGGAAACATCGTCATCATTCTGCTTGAAGGTCTGGTCGTCTCCATTCAGACGGTCAGGCTGGAGTATTATGAGTTTTATGGCAAGTTCTTTCGAGGTGGCGGGGAGCGCTTCAAGCCATTCGGAGAAACGACCAACGGTTCTGAAACCAAGAAAAGCTGATCCCGCGGCATGGCGCCGTTGAGAGGAGTGGGCATGAACCATCTGAAGCTTCTGTTGATATCCATGATTTCCTGGATGACGCCGGCCTCGGTTTTGGCGGAAGAGGCCGCTGTCACAGTCAGCGCCGGGGCTTCCGGCATGGGCTTTTTGTCGGCAGCCATTGCCGTAGGCGCTTCTACGCTGGGAGCGGGTATTGCGGTTGCCGTGGTGGGCGCGGCAGCCATGGGCGCCATTGGAGAAAAACCCGAACTGGCCGGACGCGCCCTGATATTTATTGGTCTGGCTGAGGGCATTGCCATTTACGGGCTGATTGTGGCATTGATGATTCTGGCCAAACTATGAAGATTTTTGTGCTCGCCGATGCGGAAACCGTTTTGGTCTATGCGCTGGCAGGTATAAAGGGGCAGGTCGTGACATCTGAAGCCGATGTGCCGGCCATTTTGGATGGCCTGACTCGCGAATCGGCCGGTCTTATCCTGATCACCGAGGCACTGGCGCAGAATAACCGGGAAGCGATCGAGCGGATGATGATGGATTCGGGCAACCCCTTCATTGTGGAAATCCCCGATATTCATGGACCGCTTCCCCAAAGGGCCAGAAGCACGGAACGTCTGCTTTCGCTGATGAGGAGGTGATGCCATGCCCATATGGGGACAAGTGGAACTGTTATGCCGATCCATTACCGAAGAGGGCCGGAAACAGTCGGAAAAACTTCTGGAACAGGCCCGCCTGCAGGCCGACAACACACTTCGCGATGCCGCGCTTCACGCGGATCGGCAATACCAGGAGGCGCGACTGTCCGGCAAAAGCCGGGCAGTTGCCGAAGCCGCAAGTCTGGTGGATACGGCCGAACTTGCCGCAAGACGGCGTGTTATGATCTTTCACCGTCAGATGCTTCAGGAAGTAATGGATGCCCTAACGGAACGCCTGAAACAATTCCGAAACCAGCCTGCCTATGAATCCTTTCTGATATCGGCGGCTCGGGAAGCCATAGAACATCTTCCTGGCCGGGAGGTTATCATTGAGGCGGCTGAACCTGATGCCGAAGTGATCCGGCGCCGGCTTGACGAATTGGCCCATGCATGTTCGGCCGCCATAACGATCCGCGACTCGAATGCGGTGAACGGGGGGGTCCGGGTCTTTACAGCCGATCAGAAGGTGATGTTCGACAACAGTTTGGATGCCAGACTGAACCGAGTGAAAGATGAAATCCGGCAGGAAATATGGAGAACGATCGTTGGCACCCAAATCAGACAAGACTGAGCCGAACCCGATGATCATTTCCATTAACGGGCCGGTTGTAAAGATTGCCGGTGCCGCCGGACTGTCGATGAATGAACTGGTTGTCATCGGTTCGGAAAAACTTCTGGGCGAGGTGGTCGAGCTAACCGGGGAGAGGGCCACTGTGCAGGTTTTTGAGGATACGACCGGTGTCAAACCCAAATCACGGGTTCAGGGCCTGGGCCTGCCTCTTTTTGTGGAGCTGGGTCCCGGTATGATCGGCCGCATTTTTGATGGCACTCAGCGCCCGCTTGCCGCGGCAATGCATGAGACGGGCTGCTTTGTCACCCGTGGCAGGACGCTCGAAGCGCTGGAGCGCAATCGGCCCTGGAATTTTATCCCTTGCGTGGCGGCGGGTGAAACCGTTTCTGCCGGCCAGGTTATCGGCCGGGTTCAGGAAACCGATCATCTGATTCATCATGTGATGATACCCCCGGACCGGAGTGGTAAAATTCTTGAAATCGTATCTGAAGGGCTCTGTGCCCTGGAAGCGCCGATTGCCCGGGTGCTGGACGACCGGGGGATGATTCATGATATCCTGCTGTATCACCGATGGCCGGTCAGAACCATGCGGCCTTACCGTGAACGGCTTATGCCTGACGAACCCCTTTTTACCGGTCAACGGGTGGTGGATTTTTTCTTTCCCCTTGCCAAAGGCGGAACCGCCGCGGTTCCAGGCGGTTTCGGCACGGGAAAGACCATCACTCAGCACCAGCTTTCCAAATGGGCCGATGCCGATATCATTGTTTATATCGGATGCGGTGAACGTGGAAATGAGATGGCGGGAGTGCTGCAGGACTTTCCTAGGCTTTTAGACCCCCGAAGCGGAAGACCGCTGCTTGAACGAACCGTGCTGATCGCCAACACCTCGGACATGCCGGTGGCCGCCAGAGAGGCAAGTATCTACACCGGCATTACCATTGCCGAATATTATCGGGATATGGGGTATCATGTGGCATTGATGGCGGATTCCACCAGCCGCTGGGCGGAAGCGCTGCGGGAAATATCGGGCAGGCTGGAGGAAATGCCCGCGGAAGAGGGGTTCCCGGCCTATCTGGCGTCTCGCCTGGCTGAATTTTATGAGCGGGCGGGAGCCGTGGTCAGCTTGGGCGGCAGCCGCGGTTCCGTGACGGTCATCGGAGCGGTATCGCCGCCGGGCGGCGATTTTTCCGAGCCGGTGACCCAGCATACCAAGCGGTTTGTCAGCACGTTCTGGGCCCTGGATAAGGAGCTGGCAAGCGCCCGCTATTTTCCGGCCATCAACTACCTGAACAGTTACAGCGCCTATGTGGAAACCGTTGCGTTGTGGTGGCGGCAAAAAGGCGATACGGATTGGATGGACCTTCGAAATCGGGCGCTTTCCATTCTGAAGGAAGCGGCGAGGTTGCAGAACATTGTCAAGCTTATCGGTGAAGATGCGCTGCCCGACGACCAGAAGGCCATTTTTTTCGGCGCCGGACTGATCAAGGAAGACTTTTTACAGCAAAGCGCATTTGATGTCATCGACACCTACTCCATTGCCGAAAAGCAGGTGATGATGCTGCAACTGATTCTGCAGTTCATCGATGGCTTACGGGAAGCCGTCAAACATCGTATACCGGTATACCGGGTCATGGAATTGCCGGTTCTCGAAGAGATTCACCGCATGAAAAGCACTTACCGGGGCGATGATTCAGCGCCTTTTGAGGCCATTCGGGAACGGATCACGCAAGAGATCGCCGGGCTACTCAAAAGAGAGAGATAAAGGATTCACGCATCACGATTCACAAAAAAGGAGCCATGCGTTGCCATCCAAATCCGGCATTGAATACATCGGGCTATCCCGTGTGCAGGGACCGCTGGTTTTCGTCAGCGGAATTCGGAATGTGGGATTCCGTGAAATGGCCGAAGTGGTTGAACCTTCCGGAAGAACGCGGCTGGGACGAGTGCTGGCCGTCTCTGAAGATCTGGCGGTGGTGGAGGTTTTTGAAGGAACCGTTGGACTTTCCGCCACCCGCTCCATTGTACGGTTTCTGGGACGCAGTTTTGAATATGCCGTATCCGGCGATGAGGTGCTGGGCAGGGTTTTTGACGGATTGGGTCGCGCCCTTGACGGGGGTCCGCCCCCCATGGCCGGAAGGCCCAGAGACATCAATGGGTTGCCGATTAATCCGGTAGCCCGAATCTATCCGCAGGATTTCATTCAGACCGGTATCTCGGCTATTGATGGCATGAATGCACTGGTGCGGGGTCAAAAACTTCCTATCTTCTCTGGCAGCGGTTTGCCCCATGCGCAGTTGGCGGCCCAGATTATCCGGCAGGCCAGGCTTCTGGACGGGGATGAAAAATTCGCCGTTGTCTTTGCCGCAATCGGCATCAAACACGAGGAAGCGCAGTTTTTTCAAAAAGAATTTGAAAAAAGCGGACGCCTGAAAAACGTGGTGATGTTCTTGAACCTGGCGGATGATCCATCCATCGTACGGCTTATCACCCCCCGCATCGCATTGACCGTGGCGGAGCATTTGGCCTTTGAGGAGAATATGCATGTTCTGGTGGTCATGACCGATATGACCAACTATTGCGAGGCGCTTCGGGAAGTGGCCACATCCAAAGGGGAGGTTCCCAGCCGCAAAGGCTATCCCGGCTATCTGTACAGCGATCTCGCCTCGATTTTCGAGCGCGCCGGCCGGATTTCCGGTGCCGGGGGATCCATCACCCAGATTCCCATTCTGATCATGCCCGATGACGATATCACCCATCCGATACCGGATCTTACCGGTTATATCACTGAAGGGCAAATTGTGCTGGACCGCAATCTGTTTCAAAAAGGCATTTATCCGCCGATAAACGTTCTGCCGTCACTTTCACGGCTGATGAGCGACGGGATTGGTGAGGGACGCACCCGCGAGGATCATCAAAACTTGTCCAGCCAGTTGTATGCGCTTTATGCGCAATCCAAACGGATCGAGATACTGGCTTCAATTATCGGGGAAGAGGACCTTTCGGCCCATGATAAACGGTTTCTAAAATTTTCACTTGAGCTGGAGCAACATTTCATTCGGCAGGATCCCCACGAAAACCGAACAATTGTTGAAACCCTTGACCTGGGCTGGAAACTGGCTGGTATTTTTTCCGAAAAAGACCTGAGCCGTGTCAAACCGGAGCAGATCCGGAGATACGGTATCCGGAAAGGAACTCCGACATATGAACCGACTTCCCCTTTCCGCCAACAAGAGTAATCTTCTCCGGCTTCGGGAGGAACTGAGCTTTGCAAGTGACGGCATGCAACTTCTTGATGAAAAGAAGGAAGCGCTGCTGTCTCATATCAGAACCCTTTCCACCAAGTCCGAGCGGGTGCGCGCCGGCGTCAACCGGGCATTGGCGGAAACCCACCGGCATCACCGCGAGGCGCTTCTGATGGCTGGACGGCTGGCCTGCGAAAGAGCGGCGCTGGCTGTCAGAGCGGATGAACATGTCGAAGTAGTTGAAAAAAGTTTCATGGGCGTGGTGCTTCCGGTATTGCAGATCCGCATACCGGCGTACCGGCCCGCATACGGTTTTTTGGAAACCGGCTTTGCCATGGATGCGGCGGCTTCATCCGTTCATCGAAGTCTTGAAATCATTGTGGAACTGGCTGAAATCGAGCTCGGACTTTTCCGGCTGATCATGGAACTCAAAAAGACGCTTAAACGCATCAATGCCCTGGAAAACATTTACATCCCGCTTTACCACGCCACCATCAAGCATATTGAGGAAAGCCTGGAAGAAAAGGAAAGAGAGTTCCTGTTTCAGTTGAAGCGGCAAAAACGTCGCAGGGAGGAGGCAGAACATGGGCCTTTTTAATCGCATACTGGTTCCCGTGGATGGTTCCCGATACTCACTCAATGCCGCATGCATGGCAGCCCGGCTCAGCCGGATTCATGGTGCCGACATGCGGATTTTTCATGTCATCGATGATACCCTTCTGGATCAATTATCACGGTTTTCCCAAAAAGGCAGGAAATCCGTCAGGGAAGAACTCAGACACAATGCACTGGCATTTCTCAGCGACATGCGATGTGAGATGATTCATGACGAAATCATCACCCCTTCGGAGCCGATCATTCGGGAAGGGATTCCGCATGAGGTGATTCTGGAAGAAGCCCTGTCCTGGAATGCCGACCTGATCGTCATCGGCAAACTCGGCCGTCGGGGAATATCGCATATCCTGCTGGGCAGCGTGGCGGAACGGGTGATCGAGTTTTCCGACATTCCGGTGCTGGTGGTGAAATAGCGAAGGCCTTTTATTTGCCGGATCATTGGTTGTGTTCGCGGAAGTGAGCAAAACTGCCTATGGATCATATTATAATTGGGTACTTTTGCGAATATCGCTTTTACACTGCCCTAGGTAGCGTAAAAAAAATAGGCCGTGCCGTATTACCCTGACAAGGAATAATGCGAACTCGGGGTTTGAAGAAAAAACCATTAAATCGGGAGACAGCTTTTGGGATGCCACGATGGTGTATTCTTCGCCATGGTTCGATTATAGCCGGTGAATGCGCAACGTTGGCAGACCAAAAGGATGTCCGCAAAAAGGAGGTAGGGTGATGAAAAATCTGAAAGCATCAGATGTCATGGTCAGGCCTGTGATGGCTGCCAAAAAAAATGCATCGGCAAGAGACGTGGTTTTTCAATTTCTGAACGGATCTTACAGTGGCATGCCTGTCACCGATGACGAAGGCAAGGTTATCGGGGTTATTACGGAGCTGGACATCCTGGATGCTGTTCTGGCGGGCAAGGAATTGGTGAAAATTACCGCCGGAGACATTATGACATCCAAACCGATCACGGCGACCGTAGACACGCCGCTGACCGATTTGGTGAAAATGATGAAAGAGAAGAACATTATTCGTTTGCCGATCACGGAGAATGGAAAGCTGGTGGGAATCGTTGCCCGGTGTGATATTCTTACCACATTGATTGAGCCGGAATTTGTCACCTACGTGTAAAGATTTTCCTTGTGTTGCCAACAGTCCGGTCGCCCGGTTTGCCAAAAATGCTTTTATTTCAGCGCTGAGCAGGTGACAGCCTCAGGCGACCGGAAAAGGACGTTTATTGCGATTTATGAAAGGAGCAAAGAAATGGACTTTTCTGAAATAATCAAAAGCGGGCAGGACGAAGGCAAGGAGAAACACGTTCCGACGATTACCCTGGATAAAGGGTATCGGGAAGGCAAAGATATCATTCGGGTGGTTGTCGGACACGATGCGCCTCATCCGAATACCCCGGAACACCACATCGCTTGGATTGAACTCTACGGAATAAAAAAGGACAACAACCAGGTAATCAACTTGGGGCGCGCAGCCTGGGCACCGGTTTATTCAAATCCCAATGTTCGTTTCCAGATCAACCAAATCACGGATTTCAAGGCGTTTCACGCCTTGGCTTACTGCAACATTCATGGCCTATGGGGTAACTCGCTAACGGTTTAAATTTACATAACCTCTTAATTATTGCCCGTTTTAATTCAGCATTCAAGTGCGATCCCCTTCACCGGTTTTTAAACCCATTACCGCAAGGAGGATATATATATGGGTGACAAGAATGATGTGGTAGTGCCTTTAGATGTCCCCAAAAATGCATGGCCCCTCTATAAAGAAAACTACCTCAGTATGACAAAAGGCAGCGGTCGGTTGATGCTGTTTGCCGGTGATCAAAAAGCTGAGCATTTAAACGGCGATTTTTATGGAGAAGGCATCCACCCTGACGATGCCGATCCGGAACATCTATTCAAGATCGCAGGGGGGGCAAAAATTGGTGTTTTTGCGACTCAGCTGGGATTAATTTCAAGATACGGCATGGATTATCCGCATGTCCCTTATCTGGTAAAACTGAATTCCAAGACCAATCTCGTAAAGACGCAGCAATCCGACCCCTTCAGTCATCAATGGTTCGATGTTCAAGATGTGATTGACTTCCGCGACAATAGCGGACTGAATATCCCGGCAGTGGGCTATACGGTTTATCTGGGAAGTGAGTACGAAGCGCAGATGCTTCATCAGGCAGCCCGAATCGTCTATGACGCTCACAAAAATGGATTAATTACGGTGCTCTGGATTTATCCCCGCGGCAAGGCGGTGGCGGATGAGAAAGATCCCCACCTGATTGCCGGTGCTACAGGTATGGCCGCATGCCTCGGCAGCGATTTTGTCAAGGTGAACTACCCCAAAAAAGAAGGCCGGGAATCAAAAGAGCTTTTCAAAGAAGCGGTGTTGGCGGCCGGCCGCACCAAGGTCGTTTGCGCCGGTGGTTCAAGCGTGGATACAAAAGTATTTCTGCAGCGCCTTCATGATCAGATAAGTGTCAGCGGCGCATCGGGAAATGCCACGGGTAGAAATATTCATCAAAAATCCCTTCAAGAGGCTATCAGGATGTGCAATGCCGTTTTTGCCATTACGGTGAATGGGGCGAGCGTGGAAGAGGCGATGAAGATCATACAATGAATGCTTGATGGGATTGTTAAGGGGCGACTGCTACGACAAGACTCAATCCTGAGTCGGAAAGGACTCGCGTTCCATGTTGAAGGAAGCCTTGCTTTATGAAAAGATGGCCGAAAACAGAGTCCGTTGCCATTTGTGCAACCACCACTGCAAAATTCATGAAGGTAAAAGGGGCATTTGCGGTGTTCGGGAAAATCAGGGCGGAAACCTCTACAGTCTTGTATATGGCAAGATCATCGCGGATCACATTGATCCCATAGAAAAAAAGCCACTTTTTCACTTTCTCCCGGGTTCAACCGCATTTTCCATCGGAACGGTGGGGTGCAACTTCCGGTGCAAGTTTTGCCAGAACTTTGATATTTCTCAATATCCCCATGATCACGGGGGAAAGATCGCCGGGCAGGACCAAACCCCCGAACAGGTGGTGGCATCGGCGCAGGCGGCGAGGTGCGAAACGATCGCCTACACCTATAACGAGCCGACCATATTTTTTGAGTTTGCTTATGATACCGCTATATTGGCCCATAAGGCGGGTATTAAAAACGTTTTTGTCAGCAATGGCTATATGAGCGCTGATGCCGCTCACCAAATGGCCCCGCATTTGGATGCCATCAACATCGATTTGAAGGCCTTTACGGATAAATTCTATAAAGAGATTTGCGGTGCCCGTCTTCAGCCGGTGCTGGAAACGATTCATCGCATGAAAGCACTGGGGGTGTGGGTGGAAGTGACGACGCTCATTATTCCCGGCTTAAACGACGCGAAGGATGAATTGCGGGAAATCGCCCGTTTTGTCAAAAGCGTCGGCGATGAGGTGCCATGGCACGTTACTGCATTTTATCCCACTTATCAGCTTAAGGACCGGCCACCGACCTCCGCAACCACGTTGCGCCTTGCCCGTGAAATCGGTTTGGAGGAGGGGCTTCGCTATGTATACGAAGGCAACGTGCCCGGTGAAGCAGGTGAGAATACGTATTGCCCTGAATGCGGCGTTAATGTCATTGAACGCTCCGGTTTCGGGTTTGTACGCAATCGGATTAAGGATGGAAAATGCCCCGCGTGCGGGAGAACAATCGACGGGGTAGGCCTATAACCCTTAGCCCGTTTATTATCAGAAACCTGCATGTCAACGCCCGGCATTTTAATAAAGCGAAAAGGAGGGGATTGATGGATGCCGAACAAAAAAAATGGGTATGCGCTCGCTGTGGATACTCATCTGCAAATCAATTTGTTGGCGATATCTGTCCAACGTGCGGATTGACTTACTGGAAATGCAGCAAATGCGGATTTCTCATTACCGCGGCGAAACCACCGATGGGTTGTCCCGAGTGCGGCGCCAATTGTGAATTTATAAACGTTACTTGTTATATTCCCGAGTGCGGCGGCCCGGGAAACATCGATCCTCGTCTATAAATTTCATGGGGCATTTTTTCGGGTTGATGCCAAAAAAGAGCGGATGAGTTTTTAACTGTACGGGTTGAAACCGCGAAGCGCTTTATCGGGCGGCTATGGACCTTATCGAAATATTACGGAACTGCTTGGAAACATTTCCTTTGCAGTGGGCTATTCGGGTTCAAGCGGAAGTCAGTGACCGTTACGAGCCGCCCCCTTTGGAGGAACTTCAGAAACTCCAATCATGGCCAGTCCAAAGGCGGATAACCACCGGTATCGCGGCTCGGCCTTTCAAGCATTGTCTCAATCTCACGTCGCAAGCCACTGAGGCGGCCTTTGCCGTTATTGCGCACGGGGATTACTCGAAAATAGACGCATTTATCGCCAAACTCTGCGGGATGGCGGAGGCGGACAATTTATTTATCTCGGAAGTTCAGCACGCGTTTGAAATTTATCGGACAATTCTGACCCCTGTTCTTGTCAAGGAGCTGCAAGGGGATGCCCTGCTCACCGCGTTGCAGTCGCTCAATTTTTTTCTGAGGTACACCATCAATCAGTTCAGCGAACACTTCCTGGCGCAGGCCGAAAAGGACTTGATAAAAGCCAAGGAAGAAGCCGAAACCGCAAACCTTGCCAAAAGTGATTTTCTGGCAAGCATGAGCCATGAAATTCGAACACCCATGAACGCCATTATCGGCATGGCGGAACTTCTCCTGGAAACACCTCTCTCCCCCGAACAGCAGCGATATGTGGCGGTTTTCAGAAACGCTGGAGAAAATCTGCTCAATATCATAAATGACATTCTTGATCTGTCCAAAATCGAAGCAGGATACCTCGAGCTGGAATACACCGATTTTAATCTCCGGGAAATCATCGAGAGAACGGCTGAAGAATTGTCCATCAGAGCCCATAGCAAGGGACTGGAGCTGGCGTGTCATCTTCTGCCCGATGTGCCTGTGAATCTTATCGGCGATGCTGTCCGGCTTCGGCAGGTTTTGGTGAACCTCATTGGAAATGCCATCAAGTTCACGGAGAAGGGGGAGGTGGTTGTTCGTGTGGCGAGGCAGACGTCGGAGCGCCGGTTAATTCCGGACAAAGACCCACAACAAACGGAAAAAATAAACCTTATTTTTTCCGTTTCCGACACGGGCATCGGCATTCCTCAGGATAAAGTCCATAAAATTTTTGATAAATTTACCCAGGCCGATTCTTCCACAACGCGAAAATACGGCGGCACCGGCCTTGGACTTCCCATCTCCAGACACCTGGTTGAGATGATGAATGGGGCTATCGAGATCAAGAGCCGGGAGGGCGAAGGGACAACGGTGTCCTTTACCGCCTGGTTCGATATTCAGAAGGAACCGAAACAATTGCCTGAAGTGGCTGCCTTTTATGAAGGAAAGCTCGTGAACCTCAGGGTTCTCATTATTGATGATAACGCGACCAATAGACTGATTTTAAAAGAAATGTTATCTGGATGGGGGAGCCTTCCCTCAGAGGCGAAAGGCGGAGAAGCGGGACTCGCCGAAATGGAGCGGGCCTGGAAGCGCGGGAATCCTTACGATTTGATATTGCTCGATTACCACATGCCGGGCCTTAACGGGTTGGATGTCGCTGAGCGAATCCGGAAAAATCGTGCGATTGCCGATGCAACGATCGTCATGATCACTTCGGACCTGGGCCAGAACGATTTTAGGCGGTTTCATGACCTGGGCATTGAAAGCTATTTTACGAAACCGGTCAAACGCGCTGAACTGAAAACGGCTATTCTGGCCGTGGTTTGTAAGGCAAGAGAAGAACAAATCGCGAATCTGCGCATTCTCATTGTGGATGATAATGCCACCAACCGATTGATTTTGAAAGAGATTTTGTCATGTTGGGGGAACCAACCCGCGGAGGCCGAAAATGGAGAACAAGGAATCGCCGAAATGGAGCGGGCCTGGAAGCGTGGGAATCCTTACGATCTGGTATTGCTTGATTACCACATGCCCGGTCTTGAGGGTTGCGAGGTCGTGGAGCGAATCCGGAAAAATTCCGCGATTGCCGGCACAGCGATTGTCATGATTACTGCGGATCCGGGCTGGGGTGATCCCCGGAAATGTCGTGAGCTGGGCATCGAGAGCTATCTTATAAAACCGATCAAACGCGCTGCGCTGAAAAATGCCGTTCTAACCGTGCTGTGCAAGATGAAAACGGCCGACCGGCCCCTTTCGACACCGCCGTCACCGATTGTTTCTGATACTTGCCGCGCGTTGCGCATCCTTCTGGCAGAGGATTCCGATGATAATCGACTGCTTTTGCTTTCCTATTTCAAACGCAGACCCTACCGGGTTGATATCGCGGAAAACGGTGCGATCGCAGTTGAAAAATTTAAAGAAAATGCCTACGACCTGGTCCTTATGGATATTCAGATGCCTGTGATGGACGGGTATACGGCAACCCGGGAAATCAGAAGATGGGAAAGGGAACATTCGGTCAAAAAGACGCCGATTGTCGCGTTGACGGCTTATGCCTTTAAGGAAGACCGGCAAAAGAGCCTTGATGCCGGTTGTGACGGCCACCTTGTCAAACCAATCAAAAAAGCCGTCCTTTTAGACGCCATTCTTGAATATACGGAAGGGGCGCACTGTTTATGACACAGCGCAATGAACAACAAATTGAGGTAAGGATAGACAGCGATCTGGCCGATCTTATTCCCGGTTATCTGGAAAACAGACGAAAAGACGTCTCTGATATTTGGGTCGCGCTGGAACTGGAGGATTATGAAACCATTCGAGTTCTCGGCCACGGCATGAAAGGAAGCGGCGGTGGTTATGGGTTTGAGGCGATCACCGAACTCGGCCGAGCACTTGAGCAAGCCGCGAAAAACAGGGAGTTGAAAACAATTAAAAAACAGGCGGTTGATTTGTTATATTACCTGGATCATCTCCAACTCATTTATGAATAAGGGGAAGGAAAGCTTTCCGTTACGGTGAATATGCCCTGCGCTTATGCGGGGTCTTTCTTGGCTTTTAAATACTTGCTCATGGTTAAAATATTTCGTCCATTGATGACTTCGTAACTGATTTCGTCCATAAGTGACTTCAGGATAAAAATCCCCATCCCTCGTTCCGGCAGGGTTTCCACCTTCAACGGATCAAAGCACAATGGCTCAATTTTTGATAGATCCATGCTTTTCCCGCTGTCGCCGATTTTGAAAGTTAACCGATCCGGGTAGCGCAGGATATCCACTTCGACTGAATGTCCCGGTTCGGAAGAATAGGCATGTTTCGTTACATTGGTTACCGCTTCCACCACACAAAGCTCAAGATGATAGCAAGTGATGGCGTCGATGGACAGCATATCGGCAATTCCTCTTACTGCGCTGCCGACCAGGGAAACATTCTCTATTCTGCTCTCAATAACGAGCCTGATCATGCTTGCCGCTTCCATTTTTTACACCTTTTCGGAAAGGGCACTGACGGCCTCTTCCTCAGAAGGAAAAATGTCGAATACCCGATTCATGCGGGTCAAACGGAAAAGGCTCATGACGGTTTCCTTCACGCCGCAGATCACCAGATTGCCCTCATTGCCGATCTTTTTAAGACCCGAAATAATGGCACCAAGGCCACTGCTGTCGATAAAGTCGACTTCGGAGAGGTTGAGAATAATCCGCCTGTTTCCGGAATCGATCCAGTCGCTCATCTTTTGTTTGAATTCCGTCGCGGTAGCAGCGTCAATTCTTTTTTCCAAGGGCCTTGCAATCAAGACATCCGCCAGTGTTTTCTGTTGCAGTTGCATAATATCCTTCCTAAAATCTACTTTTTCCGATCCTTATATTCAATTCCCAAAAGACTCACATCATCGCGGAGCTTTGTTCCGTTTGCAAACGTTTTCATTGCCATGAGAATCTCGTCCAACATCGCGTGAACAGGCAGGTGAATCAGGCTTTTTACCAGAACATGAAACCGGTTCTCCCCGAAGATTTCTCCTTTCTCATTCATCATTTCAAACACGCCGTCGGTATAACACAGGAGTTTGTCACCCTCGCGCAGTTTCCGCTGGTCTTCTTCAAACGGCAGGATACCGTCTAAACCGATGATCGTTCCTCCTTTTTCAAGCAGATCAACGGTTCCGTCCGCATGCAGAACGATCGGGGGTGGATGGGCGGCATTGCTGTAAGTCAGACTTCCGTGGCGCAGATCTATGATGAGATAGATAATGGTCAGAAATTTTTCAAACCGTTCCCACGGATATTCCGTATCTAAGGCAGTTAAAACCTCTCCTGGTGACACGATTTCATAACCACAGCTTAACTCCGATATCTTTCTGACGGTATACCCCATATGGGGTTGAAGTGCCTGGGATACGGAAAATGTCACCAAGGCTGCCGGCACGCCATGCCCGCTGATATCAATCATGTAAAAAGCGATATGATCCTCGTCTAGCTGCAAGACGTTAAAGATGTCGCCCCCGATTTTTTCGGAGGGTATAAATTTCCAGGCGATATCCAGCTGTTCAATTTGCGGCAGTTTTTGCGGCAACAGGCCCTGTTGGATTCCGGCGGCCGCCTGAAGATCTTCATCGAGGTTTTTTTGTTTTTCAGTCAGTTCGTAATTGGCAGCCATCAGCGCATTGGTAAGGTGACGAATCTTGAGTTGATTCTCGATGCGGGCCATCACCTCTCCTCGATCAAACGGCTTGGTGATATAATCGGCGCCACCGATGGCAAGACCTTTGATTTTGTCCGCCGCCTCGGACCGGGCGGATAGAAAAATGACCGGTATCTCCTTTGTGTTGGGATCGGATTTGATCCGTTCGCAGACTTGAAACCCGTCAATACCGGGCATGACGATGTCAAGAAGAATCAGATCCGGCATAAATTCGATTAGTTGAATCAGTCCATCGTCGCCGTTTTGCGCCTCTGCGATTTCATAGCCGGAGGCCGTGAGAAAACGGGAGAGCAATATCCTGATCTCCTGAGAATCGTCCACGATTAGGATCTTTTCTTTCATGACCGTCATTTCAAGGCGTTATTATTCCAGATGAAACGGGCATACTCGGAAACGGCTCTGTCGCTGGAGAATTTTCCGGACCGGGCAACATTGAGAATCGCTTTTTTCATCCAGGCGGCTGGATCCCGGAACGTTTTTTCTATTTTATCCTGAACCCCGATATACGGGAGAAAATCCGGCAAAAGGAAATAAGGGTCTTCATTATTCATCACACGATGGTAAATCCACTGAAAGAGCCCCGGTTCAGCGGCACAGAAGGTGTTGTCGCGAAAGGAATTTATAACCATGCGGACTTCCGGAAAACGGTGATAATATTCTATGGGATGGTAGGCGTTTCTTTCCTTCATGCCCTTAATCTCTTTTGCCTTTAATCCGAAAATAAACATATTGTCCGCTTCTGCTTCTTCAAGCATTTCGACATTGGCACCGTCCAGCGTTCCCACGGTCAAGGCGCCGTTGAGCATGAATTTCATATTTCCCGTTCCGGATGCCTCCATGCCGGCCATGGAAATCTGTTCACTCAAATCTGCGGCTGGAATGATCTTTTCAGCCAGAGAGACGCGGTAATCCGGCAGAAAAACAACTTTCAGGGAATTTCCGATTTTTTTATCCTGATTAATGACTTGCCCCACATTATGGATCAGCTTGATCATTTGTTGGGCCACCCAGTATCCGGGCGCGGCCTTGCCTGCGAAAATATAAGTTTTGGCAACCGTGGGCGTTTTTTCTCCCCTGATAATTCGCAGATATTCGTACACGATTTGCATGATCTTTAAGAGCTGGCGTTTGTACTCATGAATCCGTTTGACATGAATATCGAACAAGGCGTCGGGATCCACGGAAAGCCAAACGGTTTCAGAGATGATGCCGGCCAGAATTTCCTTGTTCGCCCGTTTGATCTTGCGAAAGGCGTCTTTGAAGGTTTCATCATCGGCATAAGGTTCCAGCCGTCGAAGCCGACTGAGATCGGTAATCCAGGAATCCCCGATGGTGTCGGTGATAAGCCGCGCAAGCAGCGGGTTGGCTTCCAGCAGCCAGCGTCTCTGGGTAATGCCGTTGGTGATATTGACGAATCGCTCCGGCCAGAGCGCGTGAAAATCCGAAAAATTATCGCGTTTTAATATTTCCGTGTGCAGGGCGGACACTCCGTTGATGGAATGGGATCCGACCAGGGCCAGATGGGCCATTCTGACCTGCTTGTCGTCACCCTCTTCAATGAGAGACACGCGACGGAGAAAATCGGTATTGCCGGGATAAAGAGCGGCCACTTTCCCGAGAAACCGCTGGTTGATTTCATAAATGATCTGAAGATGACGGGGGATAAAGTGTTCAAGGAGACTGACGGGCCACTTTTCCAAGGCTTCGGACAGAATGGTATGGTTCGTATATGCCAATGTTTTCCGGGTTATCTCCCAGGCGTGATCCCAGGGCAGGGCGTATTCGTCCACGAAAAGCCTCATCAGTTCCGCTACCGCCAGGGAAGGATGGGTATCGTTCATTTGAATGGCTACTTGTTCGGGAAAAGAATCAAAATTTTCATGAAGTTTTAGATAACGACGGATAATGTCCCGCAAGGAACAGGCAACCAGAAAGTATTCCTGTACCAAGCGGAGTTCCCTCCCTCGCCTGATGGTGTCGAGAGGATAAAGCATTTTGGTAATGCTTTCGGAATAGATCTTTTGTTCCACCGCACGAAAATAATCCCCTTCATTAAAGATCTGAATGTCAAAGTCTGCGGAGGCGCCCGCTGCATAGAGCCGCAGCCAGTTCACCGTTTTGCCCCCGTATCCGACGATGGGAATATCAAAGGGAATGCCCATGATCACCTTCCAATCAAGCCACATGGGATTGTAATTGCCGGCACGATCCTGAAAGTGCTCTATCCGGCCGTAGATAGGGACGATACATTTCTCATCCGTGCGTTTGATTTCCCAGGGATTGGATTCCGCCAGCCAGTTATCCGGCTTTTCCCGCTGATAACCGTTATCAATTTCCTGCTTGAAGAGGCCATATTCATAGTGGATCCCGTAACCGAAACCGGCCATATCAAGCGTTGCCATGGAATCGAGAAAGCAGGCCGCCAAACGTCCAAGCCCGCCGTTTCCCAGACCGGCATCTTTTTCCTGTTCCCGGACCTCTTCGATGTCGATGCCGGCATCCGCCAAGAGTTCCCTGCAGCTATCAAACATGCCGAGGTTGTGAAGGGTATTGCTCAGCAGTCTTCCGATCAGAAATTCCAGAGACAGATAATAGACCCGCTTGCTTTTTGTTTCATGATATCTTCGTTCCGTTTGCAGTATTTTTTCCGTCATCCGGTCCCGCACGGAAAAGGCCGTCGAGAGAAAAAGATCCTGATTTTCCTTTGAGGGAGATTCCTTGCACAAGGAACAGCGAAGATGATAATCCATCGATTTTTTCAAATCGGATTTTGATTTTCCCATATAACTTGGT
This sequence comes from Desulfobacterales bacterium, assembly GCA_034003325.1. Taxonomy (NCBI): domain Bacteria; kingdom Pseudomonadati; phylum Thermodesulfobacteriota; class Desulfobacteria; order Desulfobacterales; species Desulfobacterales bacterium. The sequence goes on along the minus strand of JAVEYW010000007.1, from coordinate 38,988 downwards.
TTCATATCAGGAACCTTTACAAAGAGCGGCTCAATTGATCGCGCCACATGTTATCGGGCCCGTTCGTCCGGATTTGTTTCGATTCTAAGCGTGAGTCCAGGCAAACGAAAAAGCTGATGACTTTGAAAAATTCTTTGGCCGCATGAAAACCACCATTATGGCCTTCCCGATAATAGTTGGTGTTCGAATGATGATGTTGAAAGAAAAGATAACAACTTGTTTATTATTATAGAAAAATATTGACAATTGCAATAACCAATCAGGGCGAAAACAACGCCCGTTTTGTCATGCGGGCAGGGATGGATCACTGCGCCAGTCCGGCAACATGTCGTCCGGATGAAATTGGCCTCGCAGTTATAACGAATTGACAAACAAGCCATCTTGGTCATACATTTGCCATACTTTCGGCGTTAAGTAATTTTTGGATGATGAATCATAATGGGTCTACAATCAAAAAAGTCATTTGCGACAGTGGATTATAAAAAGTGCAATCCGAAAAAATGCGACCCTGAAAAAGGGTGCTGCGCTGCTGTCCCTGCTTGCACCCATAAAGTGATCAAACAGATCGACGGCGTTTTTCAACCACCCATCATTTTCCAGGACATATGCATGGGATGCTGGGACTGTATCGAGGCTTGCCCACTGGGTGCCATCCAAGTGCGGCAGGTTACTTAGAAAGGCCATGTCGGCACCACCGGGCGATGAGCCCGGATGATTCGGTCTTTTTCAGTGAGTCTGGGCCTTGCCTTTTTTGCCGGGGCGACCATTCAACGGCTGGGGTGAATCCGACAAAAGCGCTGGAAAAAAATCCGCAAGATGATGAAAGTCGACTGCTTTTTTTATGATTTAAATGGTGCCCCCGGCAGGAATCGGACCTGCGGCACATGGATTAGGAATCCATTGCTCTATCCACTGAGCTACGGGGGCGCAAGGGGTTACGATTGTTTTTTGGCGTTGTGAAATCTTTGGGACGTGAACGAAAGATTCAGCGCCTTTTTTTACATCTTCATCGTTATGGTGAGCGGATCTTGCTGATGGTCTCAGGTTTAAATGTTTCCAATATTGCACTATAACTTTCATGTTCTTAGCGGCTCTCGCTGAATTTATCGCCGCTGTGTTTCTTAAGTCATAAAGCCGTAATTTGTCAACACCGGGTTTGCCGTAGTTTGAAATTTTGGATTCAAAAGGGCCTGCGATCTTGATGTTGCACCAGCCGGGTAGCGGATCGGCGGGAATCTTCAGGACGGGGTTTCTTTTGTTCAGCAGAAGGACGGCTCGCTTTTTCGATGCCACATCGGGTCACAAGATTTTCCGCGAGAGCCTTATTCCGCCAAAAGGGTTCTGCCATGATAAGTGATTTCTGTGGCGGACGATTCTCGGGTGATGGTTGCGTAATCAGGTCAAATGGTAAGAATGAAACATATCTTAGGGAAAGCATGTGTATGAGTGAATCGACGTTATGCCCCTTTTGCTGGGGCAATGCAAAATCACGAATGGTGGAAGTTTATAATTCGGTATTCGCCATTAAGGATAAATACCCGGTAACTGAGAGCCACCTGTTAATCCTGCCCAAAAGGCATACTCGAGACTATTTCAGCATGACAGCGAAGGAGAGAATGGATGCCGATAAGCTGATACGCGTTTTGCGAAACAGGATTACCCGGGATGATCCGACGGTGACCGGTTTTAATATCGGCATGAACGCCGGCGTATCCGCGGGCCAAACGATATTTCATGCGCATATTCATCTGATTCCCAGAAGAGATAAAGACACACCGAATCCACATGGTGGTGTAAGGGGCGTGATACCGGAAAAGATGGCGTATACCGTCTCAACCGCACCGGAACAAAAACCATAGCCTTTGATGGGGGCTTTCCATCGCCATAACAACGCGGCTCGGTTTATGTGATATGTCCCCGCCCCCGAAACCGGGAACCGATCAAAGGAACACGGCGTTTTTCCTTCAAATCCATCTCTCTGAAATTTAGCCGTTAACAGCAAACATGCCGGGTATATGCGGCAGGATAATCTTTTTATCGTGTTCTTCGCGATTATGCGTCGTTACAGGTCGCTCTTCAATAATCCCCATTAATTTTTTCTCTTAACTTGCCTGAACATGAAAAGGTTACGACTTTTCTCGGCTCCAGCATCATTTCTTCACCGGTGGCCGGGTTTCTGCCCCGTCTCTGATTTTTAAACTTAACATTGAATTTGCCGAAGCCTGACACCAAAACGTTATCACCGGATGCAAGCGCGCTTTTGATAATTTCCAGTAATTTTTCAACCGTATCAATGGCCTTGTGCTTTGTGAAGCTGGTTTCTGCCATTATGTTCTCGACGATCTGAGCCTTGGTAAGTGTCATGCCGGAAAGCCTCCTTTTTTTATGCATTGAGCGATGTATTGTTTCATTATCGAATGGATAAGTAGATGGGTATGTGTTATTTGTCAATAATGAATATGAAAACGGTTGGTTAGAAACCGAGTCGATTTGAAGCGGCTAAGGGGCACACGCGACCACTTCCTATCATGAAACAGAAACCCCGGCCCATTGCGTTGCGTAGAGAATAAAATTGCATTTTCTTTTAAAAGCATGCATATATAACCGAATGTTATCTGTCGCCTCTTCGAAATTGGCATCTCTTGGGCCAATACGGAGGGACAGCGATTTTGTAGCCCCTGATGTATCATACTTGACTGCGGTTTCAAGCTCAATTTGGTTTTGCGGATGGATGCGGGTTGCGCTGGTACAAACTGAAATGCCTTATTCGAATAGATACGAATTGGCCAACTTTCCGAGAGCATCACTGTGCGCCATGGAGGGTGAATGAAAGATCAGGATAAAACCAAGGTACAACTCATCGGTGAATTGGAAACGCTTCGGCAACAAGTTCGGGCGCTGGAAGCCGTTGAAAAGAAGTACAACGCCCTTGAGGCAAAGTTACGGCTTCTGAGGGAATTTGCGGATGATCAACAAGATAACGACGCCTTGGAAACCCCTTCGGATAAAAGACCCGATGCCACGGTTTTGGTGGTGGATGATAATGAAATTTTCCGGCTTTATATTACCAACGCGTTAAGCCATCACGGGTATACGGTGCTCGAAGCGGAAGGTTCGGATGAAGCCCTGCAGGTGCTTGAAAACGCCGAGACGCCGGTGGATCTGATTGTTGTTGATGTCGTAATGCCCGGAGTTGGCGGCAGTGAACTTGTCCAAACGGTCAAAGCGATGTATCCAAAGGTAAAGGTACTGTTTATGTCCGGCTATACGGATGAGATTCTTGTCCATTCGGATGTTCAAGCGGTGATGGAATCAAACGTGGCGTTTCTGCAAAAACCGTTTTTAACCGGGGAGCTTTTGAAAAAGGTGCGCAACGAGCTTGACAAAGCGGATATCTGATGGGGTTTGAGGGATGTACTACACCGAAACGAAAGAACAGGCGAGCGAGATATTGCGGCTGGCGTTAGGGGCGGTGGCGCAGCAGGGTGTTGCGCCGACGCCGATCAATTATACCCTTTGGTATGAGTATTTTTCAGGGACAAAATCGCTCCTGAAAAAGGCGATGGACAACCATTTGCAGCAGGGTAAACCGCTTTCCGAGCAGTTACATCAGGAGCTTTATCGGCAGTTCATTGCCGATGGGGATAGGCTGGCGAATCGAAAAATACTTCAGGAGTTTCAAAGAGTCATTGATGAAGTGGCCAACCATGTCAAAGAAGCGGGCGGCAATATGTCACAGCAGGGCGGAAAGCTCAAGACACTGGCCGGCCGCCTGGAAAATGAAAACGACCTGGATGCGGTGCGAAGCATTGTCGATTTTCTGATTATGGCAACCCGGCAGATTCTGGCTTCCAGCGACCATCTTGAAACCCGGCTGGCAAAGGCAACCAGCGAAGTCGATGCCTTGCGGGGGCAAATGGTGCGCTTAAAAGAACAGGCTGTGACCGATGCCCTGACGGGTCTGGTGAATCGGTGGGGGCTTGAGAAACTTTTGAAGCGGGAAATGCAAATCTCTAAAAAGGAAGGCAAGAGTCTTTGTGTTATCATGGCTGATATTGATAATTTTAAGCAAATCAACGACACTTACGGCCACCTGGTGGGAGATAATGTCATCAAGATGTTTGCCGCGACCCTGACGGATTTTGTCAAGGGCAGGGATTTGGTGGTTCGCTATGGGGGAGAAGAGTTTTTGATGGTGTTGCCCGACACGCCGATTTCCGGCGCGCTCAGCTTGTCCGGGAATCTGAAGACATTTCTGGAAACCATGAAATGGCGGCGAAAGGGGACCGGAAAAACGCTCGGGAAAATTTCCCTGTCTTTTGGTGTTGCCAAGTACCGATATGATGAATCCATGGAAAGCCTGATTCATCGGGCCGATCAGGCCCTCTACCACTCCAAACAAAACGGCCGCAACCGGGTGACTTCGGAAGACGAATTGAACCTGACGGAAATAAGAAATTAACCGACACGCCCCGTTATGATCCTGCCGATTGAATGATGAATGAAGGCGTTCCGTCTTTTTATAAAACAAGCGAAATATATCAATTCAAACTTTCAAATATTCTTGGTCAGTTTTTTTCCTTGCCGTTAAAGGGCGTGCCAAAGGGGTAAAGCGCCGACTGAATGTCCACGGGGTGTTTAATCAGTCCTTGCGCATGCATGATTTGCGCTGTCTGGCGCCAGGCCGCCACATCAATGGCGCCGATTGGAAGGCGCGGGTCGGGTTGAACCAGCGCGCGTGTGACGGCAAGCTGCTTTTCCAAAACAGGTTCGGGGGTATCGCGATCGAAGGGGTGAACGCGTTTTAGCGCCTTGGCTGAGTTTGCCGGTTTAAGGGCCTCTGCCCAGCCCGTCATGAGGGCTGTTATAAAGCGCTTGACGGTGTCTGAATGCGCCAAGAGCATTTGGCGGGACGTGATGACTGAATTGGCGGTGAACCGAACGCCGAAGCGGGCCGGGTCAAGAAACCGCACCCCCTTTCCGGAGGCACTGAGTTTTTCACCGAGAATGATCGCCTGGGAGTTTTGATAGACGGGCCAGAAGGTGACGCGGCGGCGATAAAACGGGGTGTAATCATAGCGGACACTGAAAAACCGGACATCTTTTTCCGTCAGCCCCGCTTCGGCGAGCAGGGTTCGCATGATGGCTTCATCGTTTCCGCCGAAGGTGACGCCGATCGTTTTGCCTTTTAGCGCGTGCAACTTTTCAATGACCGGTTCATCCTCATGGTAGATCCATTGAAGCGGATTGATCTGAAAAATTTGCGCGATCACCACGACGGGTGATCCCTTGGCCAGTGCCCGAACGACCTGATCACCGGAGGCAACGCCGAACTGGGCATAGCCCAGCTCCAACTCCTTGATGGCATCGCGTTCGGGGCCCCCGGCGTTGAGGGTGACCTGAAGGCCCGCCGCATCAAAGAATCCGAGGTCTTTTGCGTACAAGTCGCCGACGGCACTGATGTTTTTCAGCCATTTTAAGCGATAGACAATTTCTTTCGGAGGCGGTTCTGCCGCAGCCACGTTACCCAAAAAAGCAGCGAAAACGCTTAACATGAGGATGACGGCTACGGTTTTTCCAGAATGGGTTAAAGCCGGTTTGCCCACGATTTTTTGAACCATGTTCCGATCCATTCGAGTATCCCCTGATAAATGGAAAGTGAGATGCCGATAAAGAAAAGGGCGATCAGAATTTTGGCCAGATCGCTCTGGTAGAGCGCGATGCGAATGCTGTAACCGATACCGGCGTTGGCGGCGATGAATTCCGCCACAATCGTGCCGGCCATGGCCAGGGTGGCGCTGCCCGAGATGACGGTGGTTAATTTTTGAAGATTTTCAAAGGCTCGGATTTTTATTTCCAGTTGCCAGCGCATGCGGCCGGTCATGATATAAAAATGCTCCACATCGGTCACCGGTTCACTCATGATGCCGATAATCGAGAGCAGCAGCGGGAAATAACAAATCATGGCCGCGATTAACAGCCGTGAGATGAATCCGTCTCCTATCAAAATAAAAATGATGGGCGCCAGGGCTACGATGGGGTATGCCTGCACGTTATAGGCCGCGGTTTTGACGAAGGAGCCGAACCACGTTGCGCGGCGGCCCGCCACGCCGATTCCCAGCGCCAGACACAACGAGAGCACCTGACCGATCACGGCCACGGAAAGGGTGTCGAAAACATCGGCGCAGTATTGGCGGAAAAGGGTGATAATTGTTTTCCATAATTCCATCGGCGCCGGAATCACGTAATCGGAAAGCCCGGCGGCGTATTTAAGCAGCAAGAGCAGCAAAAGCCCGAGGCAATAAATGATGAGAAATTGAAAGATGCGCTTAAACAGCATTCATGATCTCCAACATCGTACCTGAGAGCTTTTTGTGATTCGGCGGGCTGTTGGCGATCCGGTTTTGTCCGTTGATAAGCAGCATTTGAGGGGATTTCTCTCTTGATCGCAAGACAAAGATGTGATCGCAGAATTCGGCAATTTCAGCCAGATTGTGGGAAATATAAAGAAAGCACTTGTTCGGGAACTGCGCTTTGATCGTAAAAATGATTCGCTCACGGGTTTTTTCATCCACATTGGCAAGACTTTCATCCAGAATCATCAGCTCAAAATCCTGCAACAGATACCGAATCAGGTTCACGCGGTTTTGCTGCCCGAGAGATAGGCGTGAAAACCGGGATGTCAGATGGCCTTGCAAACCGAACAGCGCCACGAGCGCTTCCAACCGGGACTTTTCATGGGGCGGCGTGATTTTTTCCAGATGTTTGCCGACCTGAGACCAATCCGGCAGCCGTTCCAGATTATAGGTATAGAGCAACCCGTTTTCAATGGGCGTCGTCACCTCGCCCGAAAATCCGGAGATGCGCTGCGTAATAATTTTTGCCAGAGAGGTTTTCCCGACTCCAGATGACCCGAAAAGCGCATGAAAACCGGGGGCTTCGATGCGAAAGGACAACCGGTCAAATACCGGGGCTTCGGCATTGGGATATTGATAGCATATGTCGCGGCATTCCAGAATCATTGGGTGAGGGATGCTTTCTTGTGTGGGTGCCGGTCCAGGAACTTAAAAACTTCCAATTGATATTCGCGCCGTGTCAGGGCTGTTAAATGGTCGCAAGCCGGCACGATGACGGTTTGGGCATTGGGAATCAAGGCCGCTAATTTCTCCGGTGGGCCGGCTACATCATCCTTTTCACCGGTTATGACCAATACCGGTTTTTCGGCCGACTGAAAGTTCGGCGGTCCGTCACTGTATACCCCTCTGGCGCAGGCGGTCAGCGCTCTAAGATCGTTGCCGGCCAGCTCGGAAAATTCTCTCAGGGCGCGAAGAAAGGGTTGGGTTATCTGCTCCGGGTAAGGCGTGCTAAGCGCCCGGGCGATTTGCTCTCCGCGTTGATGAAATTCCATGATGACGGCGCCGATCCCCCCCAGCACCACGGCGTTGAAGCGTTCGGGAAAACGCACCATAAGATAAGACGATATCCATGCGCCCATAGAGTAGCCGATCATATCAGCCGATTCAATTTCGAGCCGATCCATCAACCCGATGATATCTTGCCCCATCAGGCGGCAAGGGTAGTCGGCCGGGGAATAAAATTTCGTGCTGTCGCCATGACCTCTTAAATCCGGCGCGATGACTTGCCGGCCGTTCCGGGTCAACTGATCGATCCAACCGGTATTTATCCAGTTGATTCGATGACTGCTGGCAAAGCCGTGAACCAATACCACGGGTTTGCCAGTTCCCGCTGCGTGGTAATTGATGTCGACGCCGTCCGAATGAAAAACAGTCAAGGCGTTGATCCTTTTTAGAAAAAAAGGTTGGTGATCGTCACACCGGATGTATGCTGAAAATGCGACGGATTCAAGTAATTATTCATAACTTGCTTTTCAAAACGCAACCGGCCCATTCAATCAATACCTGATTCGAATGGGCCGGAATTTTAAGAATTAGCAGATGGAGATGGTCGCCATTAAGATACGGCCTCCACGGCGGTGACCTCCGGAATTTCTTGCATCATCAGCCGCTCGATGCCGTTTTTCAGCGTCAGTTGAGACATGGGGCAGCCATGGCATGCGCCGGTAAGACGCACCTTAACGATGCTGCCGGCCACTTCCACCAACTCGACATCCCCACCGTCCGCCTGAAGCATCGGCCTGATTTTTGTGATGACGGCTTCTACCTTTTCTTTCATAACGATTTCCTCCTTTTTTCTGATGGCCGGTGAAGGTCACCCCTACTGTTCAAGCGGTGATTCAGGATGCCGGCGCAATGTCTGCTCCGCTGTGCCAATCATGAATAAAACGGTTTCTAAACCGCGTGAATTCTCCTGCTTCGATGGCGGCGCGCATACTCGCCATCAGGTGCGTATAATAATAAATATTATGAATCGTATTGAGCCGATAGGCAAGCAATTCTTTGTTCATGTATAGATGACGCAAATACGCTCGCGAATAATGCCGGCAGGTGTAGCAGGCGCACGCTGCATCAATGGGGCTTTCATCCAGCCGGTGAAGGGCGTTTGAGATGTTCAGGGTGCCGTAAGGGGTGAACAACTGCCCGTTTCTGGCATTTCGCGTGGGCATCACACAATCGAACATATCCGCGCCCAGATCCACCAGCGCCACCAAGTCCTCGGGGGTTCCAACCCCCATGACGTATTTGGGGGAATTTTCGGGAAGCGCCGAGAGAGAGACTTCGCCCATTTCAACCATCAGTTCTTTGGGCTCTCCCACGCTGAGCCCTCCCACGGCATATCCGGGAAACCCGATATCTTGCAGGGCCGCTGCCGATTCCCGTCTTAGATCGGCATACATGCCGCCCTGGACAATGCCGAAGAGGGTGGATGAAACAGATTGTGCGGCGGCGGTCCAGGCCGTTTTACACTGCCCGGCCCAGTGCGTGGTCCGCTGCAAGGCCTCTTGGGCCGTTTGCCGGCTTGCCGGATAGGCGATGCACTGATCCAGGCACATGATAATATCGGCGCCGATACAGTGTTGAATTTCAATCGCCTTTTCCGGAGTCAGCAAATGCAGCGAGCCGTCTATATGAGAGCGAAAGGCCGCGCCCTCGTCCGTGATTTCCATCAACCGGGCCAGGGAAAAGATTTGAAACCCGCCGCTATCGGTCAAAATGGGCCGGTCCCAGTGCATAAATCGATGCAATCCGGAAAACCGATCGATGACCTCACAGCCCGGTCTAAGATATAAATGATAGGTGTTACCCAGAATAATTTGCGCGCCGGCTGCCAAAAGCTCTTCGGGGGAGAGAGCCTTGACCGTGCCCAGCGTTCCCACTGGCATAAATACCGGCGTTTTAATCTGCCCATGCGCGGTGGTGATCACTCCGGCCCGGGCCGACCCTTTTTCTGCTTTGGCGGTGAGTTCGAAAGAAAACATGCGGCCTCATTCAATGGATAACGGGTTTGTAAAAACGGATTTTTCACGCGAAGCCGCTCAGAGCGTAACGATAAACCCCATCTATATCACTCCCTGCTCACTCAATATACATCGCATCGCCATAACTGAAAAACCGGTATTTTTTTTCCACTGCTTCGGCGTAAGCGGCCAGGGCCTTTTCTCTCCCGGCAAAGGCTGCGACCAGCATCAGCAAGGTCGACTCCGGCAGATGAAAGTTGGTAATCATGGCATCTACGATTTTAAAGCGATACCCGGGATAGATAAAAAGATCACTTCGTCCGCTGCCCGGATGCACCACGCCGTTACGGTCCGCTGCGTATTCAAGGGTTCTAACCGAGGTGGTGCCCACGCCCACCACCCGATTTCCCGAGGCCTTGACGCGATTGATGATATCGGCGCTGTCTTCTGAAATAACGAATGCTTCAGAATGCATTCGGTGTTCGCGGATATCCGAGACCCTTACGGGCACAAAGGTGCCGTACCCCACATGAAGGGTGATGGGCACCACATGAACGTCGTTTTCTTTAATCGTCCGCAGCAATTGGGTTGAAAAATGAAGCCCGGCGGTGGGGGCCGCCGCCGCCCCCTTTTCGGCGGCATACACGGTCTGATAGGATATGACATCTTGGGTATTCAAGGTGTTGCCTGCGCGCTTGATGTAAGGGGGCAACGGAACTTTTCCGATTCGGTAAAGGATGGCTTCAAAATCTCCGTCAAAGCAAAAATCAACGGTAAAGATGCCGTCCTCAAAGTCCACCACTTCGGCGCGAAGTGCGGGGTCAAGGTCGATGATGGCGCCGGGTTGCGGGCGTTTGGCGGCTCTGATCAAGCACTTGAATCGAAGCATGCCCGCGGCGATTTGTTGTTCTATTCCGTCTGCGTAATCAATGATCAGCAGCTCGACCTTTCCGCCCGTTTCTTTATTCCCTGAAAGGCGGGCTGGCACCACGGCGGTGTTATTGATGACCAGTGCGTCCCCGGGGGATAGAAACCGGCCAATGTCCGTGAACGGATGATGGGTTATTTGTCCGGAAGGACGTTGAAGGACCATTAGCCGGGAATGTTCCCGGCGGGAAACCGGTTGTTGCGCGATGAGCGATTCGGGAAGCGCATAATGATAATCTTCCAATTGATACATGGGGATTATTGTCTTCCTATGTAAACCAGGAAAAGCCCGGTGAGCATCAACATGAATCCGAACCTTCGAAGCACCCCGCCGGGCATTTCCAGCATCGCACAGATAAGCCGTTTCATTTTATCCGGAAAGGCAAAATAAGGCAGGCCTTCCACAATCAAGACCATGCCGATTACACATAAAAAATAATCCATACCCATCACTGGTGAATAAAATCGATGGAGTTGCCAAAAATATCAGAGGGCAGTTTCACGGCCGCCATGATACGGGCCGCTGTAGTTTCCGCTTCCATAGGGTGCAGCTTTTCGAGAAACTCATCATATGTCGGTTTGTTGTCCATGGGCAGCTCTTTCCATGATGAAAGGGGACTCAATTAGGATGCCAGATGCGCCAATACGATTTTTAGCATGCGGCGGACCGGCTCGGCTGCTCCCCACAACAATTGGTCTCCCACCGTAAAGAGCGTTAAGTATTCCGGGCCGATGTTTAATTTCCGCAGCCTGCCGACCGGAACCGTCAACGTGCCGGTGACCGCCGATGGCGTCAGCTCCTTGATGGTTTCTTCCTTGGTGTTGGGAATGACCTTGACCCAATCATTGGCGGTTCGAATGATTCCCGCGATTTCTTCAAGCGGAAGGTCCTGCTTGAGCTTGATGGTTAACGCCTGGCTATGGCAGCGCATGGCGCCGATTCGCACACAAAGGCCATCAATGGGCACTGGTTTTTGAGTTTGAAGGATCTTATTGGTTTCCGCAAAGCCTTTCCATTCCTCACGGCTTTGGCCGGACGGCATTCGTGTGTCGATCCAAGGCAACGCGCTCCCGGCCAAAGGGGCACCAAAGCTTTGTGTTGGAAAGTCGCTGCTGTGCATCGTTTCAAGCACCTTTTTGTCGATATCGAGAATGGCGGCGGCCGGATCCTGAATCAGCTCCCGAGTGGCGGTGCCGATCCGATCCATCTGGGAAACCAGCTCACGCATGTTCTTGGCGCCGGCGCCGGAGGCGGCCTGGTAGGTCATACTGGTCATCCATTCAATGGCGTTTTTCTGAAACAGGCCGCCGATCGCGATCAGCATCAGGCTGACCGTACAGTTGCCGCCGATAAAATCTTTCACGCCGTTTTTAAGCCCTGCGTCAATCACATGTCGATTCACCGGGTCAAGAATGATGATACTCGTTTCTTCCATGCGAAGGGCCGATGCGGCATCGATCCAGTACCCTTTCCAGCCATCTTTTCTTAACGCCGGATAAATCGCTTTGGTATAATCGCTTCCCTGACAGGTCACAAGAACATCCAGATTCCGAAGCCGGCCGATATCGAAAGCGTCCTGCAGCGGCGGCGTTTCCACGCCGATTCGCGGCCCGCTTTGACCCACCTGAGAGGTGGTAAAAAAAGTGGGTTCATAACCGGTAAAGTCCTTTTCTTCGAGCATCCTGCCCATGAGCACCGAGCCCACCATTCCCCGCCATCCGATGAAACCCACCTTGATCATCATGCGATCCTTTCTGAAAATGCATATGTTGTCATGAAACCCCGCGATCCGATTTCATGGTTGTTAACCGGTTGATACGCCAGCGTTTCCGGGTGGTTGCGCTTGGCAATTCAACCTTGAAACATAGGGAAAAATGTCAGTATTGTCAACTATTATACAGCATTTTGAATAACCAGGCCACAGATAGAATCGTCAGCGAAAGAACGCCGCACCAGAACTGGACTTTTGTCGATAGGGGGCGCGCGAGAAAAGCAGCGTGACCGAATCCGAGGAAGAGGCCGGTGATTAATCCGAACAAATGGGCCATGAGATCGGTCCGCTCGCCACTGCTTCCCAGTATGCCCAACAGGCCCAGTCCCGCGGCCAACGGCAGCCATGCCTTACCGCGGGCATGGCGGTGCTCGCTTTTACGTCGCAACTGAATCGCCGATAAAATGCCGATGGCACCAAAAACAGCCGTCGAGGCCCCGACCGAGACATGATTGCTTTGGTAAAAAACAGCATTGGCTAGATTGCCGATAACGCCTGACAGCAATATCAGCAACCATCCCGCACCGGGTCCGGTAATCATGCAGACCGCCGTACCAAAGATCATTGTGCCGACCACATTTGCGATGAGATGAACTTCCCCCGAGTGAATCATCAGCGCTGTAACGGCACGGTAAATCTCGCCGCTCACGATTCGGGCTGCATTTGCACCGAATAGTGCAACGATGCTCTCGTGAGCATGGTGGTAGGTGATGGCCACATGAAAGAGGATTAAAAGCGCCGCTCCCCAGAGCCCCGAGAGCAAGGTGTCGGGATGGGTCGTTTCCGTTGGCGGCAAAAGGGATGCTTCAGGGTTTTCAATAAAATACGCCTTAATTTTTTCTTCGGCATTTTCCATATGCGCGGGCTGAACCCAAATTTCCCACATGCGGTCCGCTTTTGCCAATGTGTAGGGGATCGCTGCGGAAGACAGAATCAGCGCGATCAAATTGGTTTGTTCAGCAACAGGAGATGAAAAAAGTTTGGGCATCTGGTAGGTTCCGGATCATATGTGCCTGATGCAATTGCCCGTGCGCGCCAAGGGGCTATGAACCTGACAAGTACATCAGAGCGGCTGAGGCCAAATCGCCGATGGTTTTTTTTCGAAGGGTTCCATTCCAGAAAATCTCTACGGTTTCCATGTCCCGGGTCAATTTGGAAAGGGGAATTCGGGTGATTTGAGCGCGCAGGGGACCTGCGGCCCAGGCAGCCAAGCCCCGGCTCTGTGCATCGGCCTTTGTCATGAACGCAACCAAAAACGGTGCGGCGCCATCCATCAGCCCTTGATGGGCATGGGCTACCCGCCCGATGCCCCAAATGGCACCCTGTTGCAGACCTGGTGTTTCCAGATAATTGCCATCCGGTTGAATATAAGAGGATAGAATCGAGGCATATTCTTTTGCCAGTCGGGCGTTGCGCGCCATGATTTCCCCCATGGCTTCGGCTGAGCCCCAGCCGATGCCGCCGGATTCATCGTTTAGGTTCCACATGAGCCGGCGCATGATGACGCGGGCGGACTCCAAATTCGTTTCTGAAAGATGACAGACGACTTCTCCCATGGCGGTTACGGCACGCCATTTAAATAGCGCTTCCGTACTGTAGAGAAATGAAAAAAGGGGGTTGATCGCTTGACGGGCCGGCATGTCGCGAATCTGCTCAAGGGCGTTCTCCAGCGGGGAGTGCTGAAGAAGGCCCCGGATGGTTTCTTTTAATTGTCGCGTCACGCCTGCTCCCAGAAAATACAATCGGCCGGGCAGTTTTTGATGGCATCATCCACTTGAGAAACCGGATAAGTCGTCAACTCGGCCACGGTAATGTATCCGGCGTCGCTCAAGGTAAACACTTCCGGGCAGACATCCACGCAAACGCCGCATAAAATGCACTCGCTTAACTCCACGACCGGGCGCTTCATGATGCCAGCGCCTTGCCGATTTTTCGCCCCAATTGGTAGCATTGTTGCAAATGGTCTTTTCCCGGTATGTATTGAACGCGAAGGCCCTCGTCCGCAAGTTGCATGTCCATGGCGGCAAGCTCCCGGTTGATCAGCTTGACGGCCTCGCCGCTCCAGCCGTAGGAGCCGAATGCCGCACCGATCTTGTTTTTGGGCTGAAGCCCCTTCATATAGGTAAGCATGTCCATTACGGTCGGAAACACATTATTATTCAGGGTCGGAGATCCGACAATCACCGCGCCCGCATCCAGCACCTCGGTCATCACATCGCTGCGGTGCCATTTGCGTAAATGCATGGGAACCACCGTGATGCCCTCGGCGTGCAGCCCTTCGGAAACGGCATGGGCCATTTCTTCGGTGCTGTGCCACATGGTATCATAAACGACCACTGCTTTTTTCGTTTTTTCCTGCCGGCTCCAGCGGCCGTAGGCCTCGATGATTTTTCCCGGATCCTTGCGCCAGAGAATGCCGTGGTCCGGGCAGATCATATTGATTTCAAGGCCGAGGTCTTTGACCTGGTCCAGTAACTTAAGAATCAATGGCCCGTATAGCATTAAAATATTGGCGAAATATTTTTTGGCATGGGACATGACGGCATCCCCGATCTCATCATCGAACTTGTCGTGCGTGGCGATATGTTGACCGAAGCCGTCGCTGGAAAACAGGATCTTATCTTCACTTAAATAAGTGAACATGCTGTCCGGCCAGTGGATCATCCGGGTTTCCAGAAAGGTCAGGGTTTTTTTGCCCAGGCTCAAGGTGTCTCCGCTGGCAACGGGCTGAAACTTCCATTTTTGCAAAAAATGTCTGGCCAAATTTTTGGCGCCCATTTTGGAGCAGATGAGTGGTTTGTCTTCCCCGATGCGGTGCATGATGCGGTCCAGTGCGCCCGAGTGGTCCATCTCCGTGTGGTTGCTGATCATGTAATCGATTTTTTTGGGATCAATGATCTGCGCGATGTTGTCCAAAAGCTGATCGGAGAATTCTTTTTTGACGGTATCGATTAGTGCAATCTTTTCATCCACGATGAGAAATGCGTTATAGCTGGTTCCAAACTGGGTGGCGTATCCATGAAAGTCCCTGATGTTCCAGTCGATCACGCCGACATCGTATATGCCTTCTGCAATTTGAATCGGTTTCATGATGTCCTCATTTACCCAAATGCGATGCGAAAACGCCCTTTCCCGCATAAACACATGCTGGCATTTAGAATAAAAGCCCTTTTTGCCGGGTCGCAGCAGGTAGGGCTTTTACCAACAGAAACGAAAAAAGATTGATCCAGGTCGGCTTCTGTTATTCTTCCGGCTCAAAATCATCTTTTGAAGCGCCGCAGATCGGGCATTCCCAGTCGTCCGGCAGATCGTCAAATGAAGTTCCGGGTTGAACGCCGTTATCAGGATCTCCTATTTCGGGGTCATAGACATAGCCACAGACTGAGCAGACATATTTTTTCATGCGCTTTTCTCCTTTTCCATTTTTTTTACACTGAATTTATAGTTCGGCAATTAGTTTGACAACTCTTTTTTTGATTTCATCCCGTGTTTGCCGCATGAATTCCGGGGATTTACCCGCGGGATCCGGCAGATCCCAATCGATCCGCTTCGCGCCGGGAATGAACGGACAGCTCTCGCCGCAGCCCATGGTGATGACCAGCTCTGGCATGGCTTCTTGCATGGCCGTCTCGATGGATTGAGGGGTCCGGAAATACAAATCGATGCCGTCCTCCGCCATGGCGTTGAGCATTTCCGGGTTGACTGTCTTCGCCGGTTCACTGCCGCCGGTCAGTACCTCGAGGCGGTCGGCCGCCAATGCTTTCGCATAGGCGCCGGCCATTTGGCTTCGGCAGGCATTTTCCCTGCAGGCAAACAGGATGCGTTTGCGGCCGATAAACGGCTTTAATATCCGCGCCATGAATTCCTTGACATCCGCAGTCACCGTGGGGTGGGTTGCCATGTCCTTGGCATGCTCCACATCCCTGTAAGTCAGGCTGCCCTCGTAAGTGGCGTCCAAGGCGTCAAAGAAGTATTTTGCCGTGAGATCGATCGCTTCAAATAAATTTTTTCCCCGGGTGGCCGCAACGGCAAGCATGGCGCCCTTACGCGCACCGGCGCCCGGATCTCTAAGCTTTAGCCGGTATTTTCTTGCCCAGAAGGTCTGGCAGCGATCAATGAGCGCTTTAAGTTGAGCGGTTACATTATAAAAGAAGACAGGAGACGCCATGAGAACGATATCGGCCCGGCGGAGCAGGGCATAGATCTCATGTTTCATATCATCTTCGATGGGGCAATACCCTTTTTTATCGCAAACGAGATATTCCTTGCAGGGCAGAATATGCCCTTTATCGACCTCGACGGTATGGGTCAAGCCGCCCGCGCGAGCGGCTTCCGCCATGCACAGAGACAATAAGTGACTGGTGTTTCCCTTGCGCCGGGGGCTGCCCTGTAAACCCACGATAAACATTTGCTTTTCCTTTGAAGTTATTCCTGATCATGACATGTGTTGCAAGAAATCGGCCCCGAAGGCTCTCCGGCCTGGCGCTTTTCCCGATGGCATTTGACGCATTGTTTATTCATGATTTGCTTGCTGGCAAGTTTGCCTTCCGCCTTTAACGTGTTGATGCTGCCCGGAATTTGGGGAAAAAGGCCATGACAGATGTTGCAGTCCTGCAATTTGTCCTGATGCTGACGATGGGGAAAGGGGACATCTCCGCGTTTGCCGGAAGGGATTACGATCTCTTCCGCGCCTTTGTTTTCAACGCCACCCACCGGTGCGGCCAAAGGAATCCAAGCCATCGTGACCAGAAAAAAAAACACAATTTGCTTCAACACATTCATTCTCCAAAATACGGTTGCGTAGCATGAGTAGCCCGTTTAATCTGGTTTCCATGTGTTTTGTGGCGCACATATTGAACCAACGGGGTGCGAGCGTGAACGGGAAAACCGCCGCTCGCACCTATCCCAATGTTTGCTGGCCTTTCGTCTTTAGCTGTCAGCCCTTCGCTTTTACGCCCTCAAGCTTTTTAAGCGACCGATGACGCCGGATCAAGGGGTGACGCCGCCTGCCTGGCCGTCCAATTGGCATTTGCTGAAGTCAAGTTGAGCGCCGCAGGCACAGTGATGTGTCCGGTCCATCTCATCGGAAAAGATTTCCTTTTCCATACCGCAGACACTGCATTTACATTTAAATGTTTTCAGGTTTTTGTTTGCCTGAAACCCTGGGCAATGTTGAGTTGCATCCGTCATGATGTGCTTTCCTTTATAATATAAACTTAAGGGAGTTATTGGTTAACCTGTGCGGCAATTTCCCGCCCGTAATTCTGAGCCATGCCGATACCGCCGCCCAGGGATGATGATTTTAGGCGCAGTGCGCTGTTAACCATTTTCATTTTAAAAATATGGGCCATTGTCGCAAAGATTCGATCCGGGGCTTCCCCGCTCCATCCGAACGCGCCGAACGCGCCGCCGACGATGCCTTCCAGCCCGGCCTTTTCTCCAAGGAACAACACCTTTTCCATGTTCTGCATCATTTTGCCGTGGTAGGTGGCTGACCCCAGAACAAGCGCGGCATAGCCTTTCAGGTCGTTTTCCGTTTTAATGTCGTTGACATTTTTAACGACCGCTTCCATGCCCGCCATTCGCAGGCCCTCCGCAATGAGTTCTCCGATTTTTTGCGTTTCTCCAGTTCTGGTGGCGCATACAACCAATGCCTTGCTCATACAATTCCTCCGCATCCGTCTCAATCATGAACACGCAGTGTTCACATTTCCAGTTTGTCATGGGGATGCTCTCCGTTTTTATTTAGCCCCAAGGACGGGCATTATCAGAAAACAGACGGCTTATCCTTTCCAAAGACCATGCAAGTTGCAATAAGCGCGGGCCGTTACCTGTTTGGCCTCTATCTTGAAGGTTGCTTCCGCCGCATCCCCCGGTTTCAGAAACTGCTTGTAGGATTTCCCGTCGGCAATAATTTCAATCCATTCAATATAGTGCTTGGCTTCCATGGGATGGGCCACGGTGCCGACCTTCACGGTGACGCCATCGGCCATCGTGACGATGACGGGAATGTGTTTTTCCTTGGCCGCATCAACCGTGTTTTCAACCATCAACTTCATGCTTTCACCGCAGCAAACGAGTTCACCGCCGCCACCGGTGGTTACTTCCACGATATTGCCGCATACCTCGCATTTGTATACTTCGTGTCTTGTCGCCATTATTTCCTCCTTTTGTCGTTAAACGTGTCCATAAAATTTGAATGGGTTAATAGTTATCATCTTTTAATTCATAATGCGCCTGAGGGTGCGCGCATGCCGGGCACTCATCGGGTGCCGTGGCGCCTTCGTGGGTATACCCGCAGTTGCGGCACCGCCAGGTGACCGGCTTGTCTTTTTTGAAGACGCTGCCCGCTTTGATGTTGGCGGCCAGTTTTCGATAACGTTCCTCATGGTATTTTTCTGCTACAGCGATGGATTCAAGCATCGCGGCTATCTCGGAAAATCCTTCTGCCTTGGCTGTTTTGGCAAAGGAAGGATACATGTCCGAATGTTCGTAATTCTCCCCGGCTGCCGCTTCCAGAAGATTTTCCAGGGTAGATCCGATGACGCCGGCTGGAAAAGCGGCGGTGATTGCGACTTCGCCGCCTTCCAAAAGCTTGAAAAGCCGTTTGGCGTGCTCTTTTTCCTGATGGGCGGTTTCCTCAAAAATAGCGGATATCTGAACATATCCTTCTTTTTTTGCCTGGCTGGCAAAATAGGTGTAGCGATTTCTGGCTTGAGATTCCCCGGCAAATGCCGTTAAGAGGTTTTTCTCTGTTTGCGTTCCTTTTAAACTGGCCAATGTTCGTCCCTCCATATTTCGTTTTTTGTTAAATTAAAGACAAGTCGGCTACTCATTCCACCACCCTTTTTTTTGATGGGCGCTGCGCTCCTTTTCGGCAAGTTGCTTGAGCTTGTAACCGGCATCCCTGAGCACGCCATACAATACGCCGCATCCGACATCTTCTCTTTCGGCATCCCCCCGATCCGCCAAACGAATCATATGGTTTATCAGGCTTAGTGTTCGTTTAATATTTTTGTCGCATGGTCTCAAAAAATCGCCTCTGACCCGGTAGCCGCCGGTATGAAAGAGTTTTTATACGAAACGCGATTCGTTTCTCTATCAGTCTAATCAATTTACATGCCAAAGGCGTAAAAAAGGAAGTAAAAAATCATAACGGCTTGATATCATGTTTATTATAAAATATGAAGGCCACCCCTCATGCGTAACGAAAATATGCCATCATGAGACACATGAACGATAGGTGCGCTGCCCGATTGTTTACAGGAATAAAAAGGATCGGAGTATATCCCCTTTAAACGATAACTATATCAACAATAGGTCAGGGAGTGTCTCTGGTTTAACTTGAAACACTTGTGATTCAACGGACACTTTTTGGTTGCGGCCCTTAAAGTTGATGCGGTTGGTTGACGTGGGCCGGACACTTGTTATCTTTAAGACAAGCTGCGCTGTTTTAATAATCCCCCTTTTTTCTCATGCCATTGAATTCGCTCGCTGGTTGGTTAACAAAAGGAGAAGCGTCAATGATGACCATCGATGATATTCGAAATGACAAAAGCCTGCTCAATCAAATAGATTGGCATATGACACCCGAAGAGGCGGTGCGTCTTTACCTGGAATGGGGAAATAATTGGGCGCACAGCAACTTCGTGATCCGTTCCAGGGATGATGTATCGTATTATTTTGTGGTCAATACCTGGGGTAAAATCCCAGTCATCTACTTGATTCGCCGAAACTCCGATGAGGCCGTGGAATTGGCAGGCATCGAATTGCCCGCCGAAATCGGCGAACGGTTTTTAAATTCCGTTGGTTATAACAAGGGGGTGTATGCCGTGGACGGTGAGTTGCGGGAATGGCTTCAAGGCGCACTCAATGTCCGGGCATAACGACATTATGCCGATGGTTATTTTTTCAACTCTTCCAGCTTCTTCAACCCTGGAGAGATCATATGGGCGGCGCATTCCGGGCATAGACCGTAAAATTCGAGCCGATGGCCGATAATTTTAAACTCGGTTTTTTTGCTCAGATGCGCTTCAACATGATCAAGCAGCGCCATGGGGGCGTCCACCACCTTATCGCATAAACTGCAACGAATATGGTAATGGTCTTCGGGGTTGGGGTCGAACCGCTTGATGGTGCCGCCGAATTCAAGTTTGGTGATTTCTCCCAATTCAGACAGAATTTCCAAATTCCGGTACACGGTTCCCAGACTGATGCGGTGAAGGCGTTTACGAACCACGTCATAGACCTCTTCTGCGCTGGGGTGGGTCATCATGTGTTGAAGCTCTTCGAGAATGACTTTTCGTTGTCGTGTCATTCTGAGCCCGGCCCGGTTAGCAAAATTCATCAATATACCCATTTTTCGAGCGGACACTACCGCTCCGCCTGAGGGATAAACTCGCACTCCGCAGGACCGCAGTAGTTGCCGATATATTCGGATTCCGGCCGGTATAGCATGGCCTTAGGCGCCGCATCGGCAAACTGCTCTTCCAACACGTGGGAAACCCAGCCGGCAACCCGTGATACCGCGAATACGGAGGAGAATAGATCCACCGGTATGCCCATGGCATAATACAGCGGGGCGCTGTAAAAATCGACATTGACATAGATTTCACGCCCCTTTTTACCTCTAAAGGCCTCCTTGCCGGCAACTTCCAACCGTTTGGCCATATCGTACCATTTGGTCTCACCGGCCAGCTCTCCCATTTTTTGGGCCATGGGCGCCAGAATAAAACTTCTGGGGTCATCGGTTTTGTATACCGCATGTCCCAGGCCCATTAATTTTCGGCCGGCTTCAAGTTCCTGTTTGACATAGGCCTCGACCCGGCTCGAATCGCCTATTTTCAGCAGCATCTCCATGACCCGAACATTGGCGCTGCCGTGCAGCTCGCCGGACAGGGAGCCTACCGCCGCGGAAGTGGCTGCATAGATATGCGCGCGGGTAGAGGCGACCTCCCTGGCCGCAAAGGTGGAGGCGTTAAAGGAATGTTCGGCATGCAGCACGAGCGCTTTATCCATGAAACGGCCCACCTCAGGTTTCGGCTTTTCACCGGTAAGCATATACATGAAATTGGCGCCATGACCCAGCTCATTCAAGGCCGTTATCGGCACCTTGCCGTTTCGAATGCGATGCCATGCCGCCACGATTACGGCGACCTTGGCAATCAGTCGGACGGCCATTCGGACGCAGGCATCCCGGGAAAAATTCCGCGTATCGGCATCAAAAGCCGCCAACATGGAAATACCGGCCTGAAGCACGTCCATGGGAAGGGCATTGGCCGGAATGGTTCTAAGTGCCGTTATCATGGCCTCCGGTAAAAACCGCTCGGAAGAAAGCTGCGCTTTAAACTCGGCCAGCTCTTTCGCGGTAGGCAGTTTCTCTTTCAGCAACAAATAGGCGACTTCTTCAAAGGAGGCGTTCTCGGCCAACGCCTGAACCAAATAGCCTCTATAGATGAGTTTTCCGGCATCCCCCTGAACGTCGCTGATCTTGGTGCTGGCGACCGTAACGCCCCTAAGTCCGGTATTTTTGATTCCACTTGTTTCTGTCGTCATTCGCCGATCCTTTCGCTACCGAATGGCCGCTGAACAAACCTAAAAAATGCCTTTTGGCTGCCTGTGGCAGGCAGCCGGTTTTCGAACGCAACCATCATTACAGATCAATCCACATATCGGCTTCGTTACCGCAATGCGTGCAAGTGGCGGTGCCTTTGACCTTCCCGTCCGCCGGTTTTTCCGAGGGGGGCGCCTTTTTCCCGCGGTGTTCATGGGATGTACCCGCATCCTCCAAAGAACAGGTGACGACCATCTCCGCCTCATTCCCGCAGTTTTCGCACTTGCACACCCGTGTCAGTTTTTTTGTTGGTTCACTCATGGTGGTTTCTCCTTAAATCCGAATTAAGTTAAATCGCAGGATAAATCCCCCAATCTCTCATTAAAAATGAGAGTTGGGTGGATCAATGTCAAGAAAATGGCTCCGGGCTAAACCATTTTTTCAGGCGGTCTTCGTTCCGGTACATATTCATGCGGAATATTTCCAGCATTCCAGTCTTCATTGACATACAGGTTGCAGTAGCAGCTGCCGAACTCGGCCACATCCGGTGCTCTGTAAATGCACGGGCAGATGATATCCTTGTCTTGTTCCCGGTCTCCTGATAAGAGCCGGCAAGGGCAGCCCATATATCCGTATCGCGTTTTGTTGATCAGCAGGGCCGCGAGCAGGTCGAAAACGCGGTCCTTGTCCTTATTAAAGTAATACCCCTTGGCCTCCTGAATCGGCTTTAACGTTTCATATAATCGGGTTGCGTCCATTATAGTCCGAGCGCCTCCTTGATTTCATTTTCCTTAAATCCGACAACGACCCTTTCCCCGATAATAATGGTGGGGAACGAACACTTGGGGTTGAATTTCTTGACGTCTTCAAGGATGGCTTTGCGCTCATCACCTTCCAGAAGATCCACATCCACGAATTCATATTTAATCGTGCAGTCCCCGAGGAATTTTTTGGCTGATTTGCAGTGGCTGCAAGTGCTTAGAGAATACAGCTTGACAGCTGGTGTGGTCATGTCAAAATCCTTTCTTCATGCGTGACGTCAAGTGATGCCGTGTTTTTTTTATATATAACACGGGTGGGCGATGTCCGTAAAGGGGGCTTTCATGGACATTTCTTTTACCTTTTTCATCCTTGTGATGAATTTGCGCGCCGATTCAATTTCAAGCGCCAAGGGTGTCAGGAGTTTTATTCACATGATTTCGCTTAAGAAAAGCGATAAGATCCTCATCGTCATCGATATCCCGCCAGGTTGGCAGCATATGGACGGTTCTGTGGTGGTTTTGAAAAATAGCTAGGGTTTTTGCCAATACTTCGCCGGACCCCCAGGGAAGCGCTTCGAATATGGCCGGCAAATAGCCAGTGGCGCAAAAGCCGATTAGATAGTACCCGCCGTCCTCGGCCGGGCCGATCACCGCGGCGCGGGATGAAAGCGCATTTAGCGCCTCCAACAGAAACCGGCCCGGTAAGTCCGGAATATCCGTGCCGATCAAGAGAACCCGTTTCATCCCGGCGTCAAAAGCCCGCTCAAATGCCGCGGCCATCTTTTGACCTAAATGGCCGTTGCTTTGGGGCCAGTATTCGTAAGTTTCGCCCAGCCATGCCTTTAAAACGGATTCTTCACCGGGGGGATCAAAACAGATTCGTACGGGAAGCTTTAGTGTATTTACGGTTTCAAGGGTGTCCGTGACGAAGCGCCGATACAGGCGCAAGGCGAGCGGATCACCCAGATGCTTTGCCAGCCGGGTTTTCACCTTGCCGAGAGTCGGTGCTCGCAGAAAAACCAGAACGGCCTCGAAAGGCGACATGGCTTAAGGCTCCCTATTGATGGATAAACGCCCGAATCAAATCGCGCATGGCGGCTATTTCATCCGGTCTTTTCCAGCAAATGTCCGGTTCCTTCATGAACCAGGTCATCTGGCGTTTGGCGTAACGACGGGTGTCCCGTTTCATGGTACGGACCGCTTCTTGCCAATCCAGCCTGCCTTCCAGAAAATCCACCACATGACGATAACCGATGGACTGCATGGCATTGAGCGATGAAGCATAGCCCGACGCCAGCAGGGAGCGAACCTCTGCTTCCAACCCGGCGGATATCATGGCATCCGTTCGCCGGTTGATTCGATCATAAAGCGTTTCCCGATCCAAATGAAGGCCGATTTTCAGAAAGTCAAAAGCGCTTTGTTTGAACTGATGCGCCTGGTGATGGCGGGACAAACGGGTGCCGGTCAGAAGAAATACCTCAAGGGCTCTGATGATTCTGATCTTGTCGTTTGGATGAATTTTTGCGGCAGATTCCGGGTCCACGGTCGAGAGCCTATCGTACAAGGCCGCAGTGCCTTTTTGATCGGCTTCGGCTTGCAGATTGGCCCGCAGCTCAGGAGAAGCGGAAATGGCGTCACACAACCCGTAAAGCAACGCGCGAATATACAAACCGGTACCGCCGACCACAAAGGGGAGAACGCCGCGTTGCAATAGTGCATCAATATCATGCCGAGCCGATTGTTCAAACCGGGCTGCATCAAAGGGTTCATCCGGATCAATGATATCGATGCCATGATGGGGAATTTGCGTGGTTTCTTCAAACGTCGGTTTTGCCGAGCCGATATTCATTCGCCTGTAAATCTGCATGGCGTCGGCGTTTATGATTTCTCCACTGAATGTTAACGCAAGATCGATCGCGGTTCTGGTTTTCCCCACTGCGGTGGGGCCGACAATAATAATAATTTTTTGTTTAAAAAGCGTGTGATGGGTCATTCGAAAGATGGGCCCTTCTATCTAAATTTATAAATATTTATTATAACCTTTAATCATGATGCCAAGCAAACCGAAATTTCGGGTAGACGGGCAAGCGGTTGGTTTTTTCGTATTGACAAGCGATAAGGGATCATTTAATAGATCATACTTATTTGCACTCCGAGGTACTGAGGGCTGTATGCCCCACAAAATATTATAACATAAAGGAGGGTTATTAAATGCCAGAAGTCGAATTTCAGGGAGAAAAATTTGGGGTTGATGAGGACGGTTTCATCGACGACTTTACAAAATGGACGACGGGATGGGTACAGTATGTAAAAAAGGAAGAAGGCATTGATGAAATGACCGAAGAGCATTGGAAGGTCATCAATGTGTTGCAGGATTATTACAAGAAAAACGGTATTGCCCCCATGGTTCGCGTTCTTTCAAAGGTAACCGGTTTTAAACTCAAACACATTTATGAACTGTTTCCGTCAGGCCCCGGCAAGGGAGCCTGTAAAATGGCCGGTCTACCGAAACCGACCGGGTGTGTGTAAGTTACGATGTGATTTGTTTTGTGCCGTCATACTGAAAAAGGCCCTGCTGTAAGTGCAGGGCCTTTTTTTTCGATCACGATCCCTTATCGGAAGGGATGTACCGATGATTCTTGAGATTAAGACCCGCCAACAAACCGAACTAATAAATATTACCGATAAAATAGGGAACAAGGTTCGCGCTGCTGGAATTGATAAGGGGTTGTGCATGGTCTATGTGCCGCACACGACGGCGGCGGTTACGATCAATGAAAGTGCCGACCCCTGTGTGGCTGAGGACATTCTGATGGCGCTCAACAAGATAGTTCCCCGGACAGCGCCTTTCCAACATCTGGAAGGCAATTCCCCCGCCCATGTAAAGGCGAGCCTGGTGGGCGCCAGCGAGCTGATCGCCATTGAGGGCGGCGCCTTGCTGTTGGGAACTTGGCAGGGTATCTTTTTCTGTGAGTTTGACGGTCCCCGAACCCGGCAAGTATATTTGAACTTTATCGACAGCAACATTACTTCGGGAGCAAATTAGCTTCTTGCGAGTCCATCCACAATGACTCGTTACAGATGAACATTAGTGAGCGCCTGCTGCGGTATTCGCTGCTTTTTTCAATTCTTTTTTCGCTGATAGTCCTATCTTTTCAATTGTATAGGGCTTTTTAAGGTACTGGCCGGCACCGAGTCGCTGGGCCTCGCGAATGCGCTCGGTTTCCGAGTACCCACTGGCGATAATCGTTTTCTGACCCGGATGCAGCACAATGACTTCCCTGAAAGTATCAAGGCCATCCATTCCCGGATCCATGATCATATCCAAAACCAGCAAATCCACTGTATGGTGTTTCAGATATTCGACGGCCTCTTCTCCGCTGGCTACCGTAGTGACCTGATAGTTGAGTTCCGTGAGGATGGAGCTTGCGATTTGCCGTTGCGCCTTGACATCATCTACCAACAGAATCAATTCACCGTCTCCCAAGATGTTGCTGATGGATAATCCGATGGGCGTTTTTTCCAATTCCTTTCGCGTAACGGGGAAAAAGAGCGAAAATGTTGAGCCGAAGCCCTCCCTGCTTTCCAGGTCGATATACCCCTTATGGTCCTTCACGGTTCCCCATACCACCGCCATTCCAAGGCCGGTGCCGCTTCTTCCCATTTTTTTCTTGGTGTAGAACGGCTCGAAAATTCTGCCCAAGTCTTTCGGTGAAATGCCGATCCCGGCATCCGAAACCGTCAGAACGGCATAGTCTCCCTCTTTGACCTCATCGTAGCCCCGAATGAGATGATCGATATATCTGTTTTCCGTTCCGATGGTCACCTTGCCGCCGTTCGGCATCGCCTCCGCCGCATTGGAGATCAAATTCATGAGAGTGGTTGAAAGGTGCGCCGAAGACCCCATAATATTCATTAAATCCGGGGCAAGATGCGTTTCGATGGTCAGTTGCGGGTGGAAGGCGAGAAGCCTCTGATGTTCCGGGCTGGCCAGCTGCGCGGCGATGATTTCGTTCAGATTTTCCACTTCATTGACCGTTACGCCCCGCCTTGCCAGGGTCAGGAGATCCTGCACAATGGCGGCCGCTTTTTTCCCGGACGCCAGAATGGTTTCCATGGGGCCTCTCAGCGAACTGTCCTCCGGTAATTGCCACAACAATAATTCGGGATAACTGACGACACCGGAGAGAATATTATTTAAATCATGTGCAACGCCGCCGGCCAGGGTGCCGATGGCCTCCATTTTTTCGGCCTGGTGAAGCCTTGATTCCAGTTGCTTTTGTTTGATTTCAGTCGCCGCCCGATCCGATGCGTTGATCGCAAGCGCCAATACATCGGCGATCGAATTGGAAAAGTTTTCTTCATCAATTCGCCATTCACGCTTTTCTCCCACATGTTCGAAGCAGATGATGCCCCTCATTTCGCCGCCGATCAGAATCGCGGCGGTCAAAATAGCGCCGATTCGGTGAGAAAGAAGATAAGATTCCGAAAAACCGAACACCCGTGAATCCGTTAACGCATCGGCCACAGAGATCGTGCGGCCGGTCGCCAGTGCTTTGAAATGGGGCACATAGGTCGTCGCGGAGAATCTTCCCCCGATGGTATGTTGATCGGCATTCAGCTTATAGCGCTCCACGCAACGAATGGTCGTTTGTTTCTTGTTAAAAAGCCAGACGCTGCCGCGTTCTACCGAAAGGGTTCGGGCAGCGGTTGCCATGATGATTTTAAGCGCTTCGTTCAAGTCTCCTTCGTATAAGGCGGCATTCCCGGCCAGAAAGAGAAGGGCTTCATTTTGTTTTCGAAGCCGGTGCTCGCTGACGATGAGTACCTGCTCGACTTTTTTGCGTTCTCCGATTTCATTTTCAAGGGCCAGGGTTCGCTCTTTTACGATCGTCTCAAGGTTGTCCCGATGGCGCGCCAATTCGTTTTCCACTTTTTGCCTTTCCCGGATTTCCTCTTTGAGAAGCAAATTGGCATTTTCGGCGGTTTCCCTGGCGGCGTTAATTTCCCCGATGGATCGCTCAATGCTGTCCGCCATGTCATTGAAGGTTTGTGTCAGCCGGCCTATTTCGTCATTGGATTTTTTTTGAAGGCGATGCCCCATTTCCCCTTTTTGAAACCGTTCGACCCCCTGAATGATATGGGTGATTTTACCGGTCAGGGTAGCTGCCATCCAAATGGCAATGAAAATGACGAGGATGATCATGATGAGTGTAGAGATGGTAAGCACCCGCGCCGTGTCGTGCAGGGAGGATTCCATCAATGCTTCGTTTTGCCGATTTTGTTGGTGCAGATTTTCGGTATACTGTGCGTTGATGACGTCTATTTTTTTAGCGGTTTCAATCGCGGCAGCGTGAAATTCATGAACATTGGCGCCGATGGTGACATAACCGAATCCCCGGGGATGATTGCCGTATCTGCCGGTATGATAAGGAATGGCCGCCGCCGTGGTCAGTTTCCACAGGCCGCTCCAGAAAATGACAAAAGAGCCGGAACCGCCGTTTTGGGTTAGATTGTGCCATCCTTCGCACTGGGGGGCAAAATTTAAAAATCGACCGTCAAGCGCGACCAATCCTGCTTTGGTAAGTTCGGCGGCCGGTTTTTTCTTCAAACTTTGCTCATGAAATTGCGGCGCTTCGGCCATAAATTCCCGAATGGATTTTCCGCTGCGTTGCCAGGTGTCATAAAAATCCGTATCCAGCCAGGGCACGGCCGGCTCGCCGGTTTCCGGATCATAGCCCACGATGAAATAATCCCGCGGATGAGAGATGCATCGGCCCTTAGCATCCCACATAAACGCGTAGTTTCCGGAACCCGCATCCGAAATCGGGGAATAGCGCGCCTCGGTCGGCAAGATATGATCGGTGAACTCCATAATATGCGTATGGTCCAGGGCAAGGGTGATATACCCGGTAATGTTACCATCCTTTGTCACCGGTGTGGCCCATCGAATGATCCCTTCAAAGCGTTTGCCGGCCGGGTTTTCCTTTCCGGCATATCCAGACATTTCCGGGGTAAAGGGGATTTTTGCTTTTTCAGAACTTACTTTGGTATAGGGTCCGATAAGTTGCCCTTTGACATAGGCGCCGATGACCTCGGATACATAGATCTCTTCCGGGCGAAGCTTTTTAAGGGCTTCAAAATAAGTCTCGGCTTTGCAATACGTATTTTCTTTTTTGGAAATATCGAAAAGACCCTGCCGCATTCGATTCGATGTCGTGACTTTCACCTTCTCTTTGCCGTCCGGGCCGACATAGGTCATTTCCATGAAAAGGGGACGGATTTCACTATTGCCGGCATCTTCCGGTGGCCGGTAATGAAATGCTTTTTGGTTGTCTTCGTTTTTTGCTAGAATTTCAATTGGATCGGTGTGTGAATGATGCCCTGGCTCCCACGCATCTTCCTTGGCATTCATCACCCACGGGCCGTGGTTGATCACCGTTCGGACGCGAGCGGCCAGAAAGCTTTCGTAGTTGGCTTTTGTCGGTTCCAATGCCGCGGCATTGAGAATATCTTTGTCCCGGTCATACAGGAACGCGGCCACGGCCCTGGCGGTATCCGTGCTCAGTCTTTCGATGGCTTCCCTGGATTTTTCATCCAGCGCTTGAATGGAGTTTTCAGAGGAGAGCGTCCCGACCTGGTTGACAACATCATGGCTGTCTGAAACCATTCGCGCGATCTGGGTTTCAAGTGATCGGGCGAGGTTTTCCACCGCCGTCCAGGCAAACCAGGCCAGCATAACCAGGGGGATCACTTTAATCAGAATGAATATGCCGACCAATTTTTCACGAATACCGGGCGAGTAACGAGCCATTCGATGTCCCTTTGCCGTTGAGGAATGTCGCCATGTTGTCGGCCGCGACAGATAGGGTTGAAAATAAGCCGATCTTCTCTTACAATGACCAGGTTGAAAATTCAATGCTGCGGTTTATCGGGTTGGAATTAGCCGGGCGTTCCTTGTCGGTATTACCCCCCTATAGGTGGAGCGGCAATTGTTCTTTATGTTATTAAGGGAATCAGAAAATGCCAATATACATGACGCTGACTATTGCCCGCAACCCCGTAGGGGCGAACACACAGGTTCGCCCCTACAAGGCTGACGGTAAATTGACCATGCACGTTACACAAACGGTATATCAAAAAATTCGTTGTCCCTAAGCTACTGTTAGTTTTTTTTCTTAATACCGCCGAAAAGCTGAAGTTCGGCAACGGGTCGGAGATGATGTAATATGATGAAACGATGGATCTTGCTTCTGTTATGGGTGGGCTTTTTGTTCCCGCCGGCCGCCGTTGCGTATCAAGGGGGAGAAAAAGCAGTCGGAGACCTTTCCGGTATTCAGACGCTTGATTTGCTGACGGCCAAGCAAATCGCCCTTTCAGGTAACCCTACTGTGGCAGCGGCTCAGGCACGGGTTCAACAGGCTGCCCAGCGCGTGCGACAGGCGAGTGCGGCTTACTGGCCCCAGGTGGATACGAGCACCTCCGTCTTTCATTCCCGCTTATCCGATAACGAAGTGAACAGCTCGCTTCAATTGGCGCGATTGTTCGACACATCGGTGAGGTTGGACAACCCCGATGAACAATATTCAGCCGGAATCAGTGCGAGCTGGGTACTTTTTGACGGGTTTGCGCGAAAGTTTTCGATCGAGGCTGAAACTCTTGGTGAGCTGCAACAGGTGAAGGCCGGTCAGGAAGTTTCTCGTCAGTTGTTGGCGGCGGTGGCGGCTACCTATTATAATGCTCAGCTTTTCAGAGAAAACATGGCGATTGCAGCTGCCGACAAAGCCTTTAACCAGCGCCAGGTGGTAGAGGCTGAAACCAGGCTTCGCGTGGGAACCGGTGCGTTAAGTGATGTGCTTAATTTCAAGGTGCAGGCCAACTCGGCGCGTTCCCGGTGGAATACCGCGCAGCTTGAATATGATCGGTTTCTTATTGGTTTGGTCGCATTGATGGGCTTTTCGGAAGTCGAAGTGCCGAAGGGCATGATGTTGAGCCCGCTGGCGCCGGAATGCGATTCGGAAATGCAGTTGCCGGAGCCCGACGCCCTGGTGGCCGAGGCATTGGTCAACCGGCCGGATTTGCAGCAGAGCGATTTTCGAATCCAACAGAGCGAGGCTCAGATTCAATTGGCGCGTGCTGATCTATTTCCCAAGCTGAATTTTTCAACGGAATTGTCCGGCAATCGGACAAATGATCCGGGGTATGAGGGAGATGATTTCGGCTATGCCCTCGGATTGAACCTTTCCTACAATCTGTTTTCCGGAGGTGCCACGCAGGCGCGTGTCCGTGAAGCTCTGTGGGTGCGGACTGAAGCGGCCCAGAATCGTTCGGATTTATCCCTCAGCATTGCCGCTGAAGTTCGAAAAGCTGTTGCGGAGTTACGTCGGGCTCAGGCGGAGATTAAGCTTCAGCGCGTGAACACCGAGCTGGTGCAGCAAAACCGGGATCTGGTTGAACAGGAGTACGCTGCAGGGCAAGGAACCCTTGTCCGTCTGAATGAAGCGCAGCGGGATCTTATTACGGCGAAGAGCCGGTTAGCCCTGGCGCTGGTGTCTTTGCGTCAGGCTTGGCAGAACCTGGAGAGTGCTACTGGCAGAATACTTCGGGATTGAGCATAGAGCATAGAGCTTAGAGATTGGACCCTTTATCAGAAACATGCACGAAAAAGCGTGTATCATTGGAGAAGGTTGTTAGCTGCTAAGCATCCCAGCATCCCAGCTTCCGGCTTTGCCGGATTAGAACGTAGAGATTAGAGCGTGGGGCTTGACGGGTGGAGCGTGAAGAGGGGTGGAAGGGTGGTGGTGAGGGGTCGACCGAAAAGAAAATCAGTCAGTTCCTTGTTTATGCCGCTTCGTTCTGTGGCCAGGGTTCGAATCTGCGTATCATACGCGATCATTTCCTTAAGCTGGTTGTGAAGCGTGCGATTCGAGCGGTTGCGTATTTTTTGAATCAAGTCAAGGATAACGCCATAGTCGCAGCGGGCCTGGTGAGTTTTTACCAATTCCCAGAGCCCGGTCACGTTTTGCAGCAGATCCTTGCGCGTGAGCCGCTGGTGATGATAGATGGCTTTTATGTCGCAAGGATCCCAGCACATCAGGGCGCGGCATTCCGCAGGACGGTTTTCGTATATGCCGCATTGGTTGGTTTCTTCATTCAGAAAGACGCATGTCCAAGTACCGTTTTTCCCCTTTATCTTGATCAGGTCGGTCGTTACGGGTGCCACCTTTCCTTGAATGTTCTCATGCGCCAGCTCGCCGCATCGAAGGGTGAACAGGAATCTGGCTGGAATTTTCCCGGAATCGATAAGATGTTTGTCTGACAAATGAAAGCTCGGGCCGCCTTTGCGGCAACAGGTACCGCATTGGCGGCAGGTGGTTTGTTGGGTCATGGTCTATTTACTCCCTGCCCCGCGTCGAGAGACCGATGCTCGCCCCTATGCGTTGGCGTTTTCGTATCGGGATATTTTGAGGCATCCATATAAAACGGCTGCCCGCCGAAGGGCAAGCAGCCGTTTTTATTTTTCGCCTGTAAGCCACGAATGCGCGGGCGATTATTTTTCTTCGGTTTTACAAATGGCCGAAGGGTCTGCCATTAGTTTCAGCGAATCATACCGGGTGTTGACGTCTTTTTCCAGCAGTGCGCGAAGCCGCGTTGACTCTTCCGGGAAAGTCATTTTCAACTGCGCATAGCGGTTCTCACCGGCGATAAACTCCTGAAGCGTGCCGTCCGGCGCCTTGGATTCCAGGACAAACGGATTATTGCCTTCCTCGACCAGTTGCGGGTTATACCGGTAGAGCGGCCAGTAACCGGAGGCGACCGCTAGGCTTTCCTGCGCCTGCGTTTTTCCCATGCCTTTTTTAATCCCCTGGTTGATGCAGGGGGCGTAGCAAAGGACGATGGACGGGCCGGGATGCCGGTCCGCCTCGATAAAGGCTTTCAGCGTCTGGTTTTGATTGGCGCCCATGGCAACCGAGGCGACATAGACATGGCCGTAGCTCATGGCGATTTTGCCCATGTCCTTTTTCCCGACCTTTTTCCCTGAAAATGCGAATTTGGCTACGGCACCGGTGGGCGTCGCCTTTGAGGCCTGACCGCCCGTGTTGGAATAGACTTCCGTATCCAGAACCAAAATGTTGATGTCCTCGCCTGAGGCGATCACATGATCCAGGCCGCCGAAACCGATGTCATAGGCCCAGCCGTCCCCGCCAAAGGCCCAAATGGATTTTTTGACGAAAAGATCCGCCATGGTGCCGATTTCCGCCAACAGCGGATTCGTAGAAACGGTTGCCAGCAAGCGCTTCATTTCATCGCCGTAGGTTTTGGATTCGCCCGCATCATTTCGGCCCTTGAGCCAACCGTTCATGGCGGTTTTAAGTGCTTCCGGAATATCGCTCGCGATGGCGGCCGCGATCAAGTCCGCCAGTTTGTTGCGGCGTTGCCCGTAGGACATCGCGATGCCATACCCGAATTCGGCGGTATCTTCAAACAGGGAGTTGCCCCAGGCCGGTCCGTGGCCATTTTTATTAACGCTGTAGGCGCAGCTCGGCGCGGAAGCGGCCCAGATGGAGGAGCAACCCGTTGCGTTGGCGATGATCATGCGTTCTCCGAATAGTTGCGTGAGGAGTTTGACATATGGGGTTTCACCGCAACCCGCGCAAGCGCCGGAAAATTCCATGAGCGGCTTCTGAAACTGGCTGCCCTTGACGCTGGTGCGTTTGACCAGGTCGTCCTTGATCGGGATTGATTGAGAAAACTGATAGTTCGGCACCTGTACCGGTGTTTGCGTTTCGATCGGTTTCATTTCAAGGGCCTTGACCTTGGCCGGGCAGACATCCGCACAATTGCCGCAGCCTTGGCAGTCCAGTGTGTTCACCTGCATGCGGAATTTCAGGCTTTTTTCCTTTAATTCCTTTCCGATAGCGTCCAAGGTCACAAAGGTTGCGGGTGCCCCGGAGAGCTCTTCTTCACTCGCCAGAGAGGGGACGATGGCGGCATGCGGGCAAACAAAGGAACACTGGTTGCATTGAATGCAATTTTCAGGAATCCATTCGGGCACCATGATGGCAACGCCGCGTTTTTCGTATTTGGCAGTATCCACCGGGAATACACCGTCTGGAGAAAATACGCTGACCGGCAACTTGTCGCCCTGAACGGCCAGCATGGGCCGCATGACCTTTTCGATAAATTCCGGTTCTTCGGCCTTTTTAACGGCGGTATCCGCGGCATTCTTCCAGGATTGCGGATAGTTGATTTCCCGAAGACCAGCAAGGGTCTGGTCCACGGCGTCGATATTCATTTTGACGATTTTTTCGCCCTTATTTCCATAGACCTTGTGAATTTCATCTTTTAAGAGCGCAATGGCCTCTTCAAACGGCAACACGCCCGAGAGCTTGAAAAAGGCGGTCTGCATGATCATGTTGATACGGTTGCCGAGCCCGATCGCGCCGGCGATTTTCACGGCGTCCACGGCAAACACCTTGACCTTTTTGTTTGCAATGGTGCGACGCATGCTTGCCGGCAGGAATGTTTCCATTTCTTCGACGGTCCAGGGTGCGTTAAGCAGGAAGGTACCCCCTTCCCGAATGGCCTCCAGCAAGTCGTAAAGCTCCACGTAATTAGACTTGTGGCAGGCGACAAAATGAGCGGTGTTGACGAGATAGGTGGACTGAATCGGTTTTTTCCCGAAACGCAAGTGAGAGACGGTAATGCCGCCGGATTTTTTGGAATCATAGGCGAAATAGCCCTGAGCGAACATGTCGGTGTTATCTCCGATGATTTTAATGGCGCTTTTGTTGGCGCCGACGGTTCCATCGGAACCGAGGCCCCAGAACATGCATTGAACCGTGCCCTCGGGGGCGGTGTCCATGGGCGGGGGAACCTCAAGGGAACTTTGGGTGACATCATCGGTGATGCCCACAACGAAATGGTTTTTCGGGGTGGCGTTTTTCATGTTGTCGAAAACCGCTTTAATCATGGACGGGGTGAATTCCTTGGACCCCAGGCCGTAGCGGCCGCAAGTGATTTCGGGCTGCTTTCCGGCTTTCATGAACGTGGTCGCGACATCCATATACAGCGGATCCCCGATGGCGCCGGGTTCCTTGGTCCGGTCCAGCACCGTGATTTTTTCGGCGGAAGCCGGTACTGCGGCCAAAAAATCCTGCATGGACCAGGGCCGGAAAAGGCGGACCTTGAGCAAGCCGACTTTTTCGCCGGTGGCATTGAGGTGTGCGACGACCTCTTCAATGGCCTCACAGGCGGAGCCCATGGCCACCACAATGCGATCGGCAGTTTCATCCCCTACATAATCAAAGAGCTGATAGCTTCTGCCGGTCAGGGCCGCTACCTTTTTCATATAATCTGTTACGATGCCGGGCACTTTCAGGTAATAAGTATTGGCGGCTTCGCGGCCTTGAAAATAGATGTCCGGATTTTGGGCCGTGCCCCGCAGGTGGGGGTGCTCCGGATTCATGGCCCGTTGCCGGAACGCGGCGATCGCTTCCTTATTGACCAGCGCGGCCATGTCCTCATAATCAATCAGTTCGATCTTTTGAATTTCGTGGGAGGTTCTAAAGCCGTCAAAAAAATGAAGAAAGGGAACGCGGCCCTCGATGGCGGACAGGTGCGACACTAGGCCCAGATCCATCACCTCCTGAACGGAATTGGCGCACAGCATGGCAAAGCCGGTTTGGCGAACCGCCATTACATCCTGGTGATCACCGAAAATGGACAGTGCATGCCCGGCCACGGCCCGGGCACTGACATGAAAAACGCCCGGCAGTAGCTCGCCTGCGATTTTATACATATTGGGGATCATCAGCAAGAGGCCCTGAGAAGCCGTGAAGGTCGTGGTCAGGGAGCCGGCGGCCAGCGCGCCGTGAACCGAACCGGCGGCGCCGGCTTCGGATTGCAGTTGGCGTATGAGAAGGGGTTGGTCGAATATATTTTTTCGCCCCTGCGCGCTCCATTCATCCGCGATTTCTCCCATTGGCGTGGAAGGCGTGATCGGATAAATAGCCGCCACATCGCTCATGGCATAGGCCACATGCGCGGCGGCCGTGTTTCCATCAATAGTCTTCATTTTTTTTCCCATATGTCGTCTCTCCTCTATTTCATCGTGCTCGTTATCTTGCGAGCCGGTGCGAATGGTTTATGGTTGTTTCTGAAAGAGTCCCCGCACTTAAAGGGGAATCTTCTATGCCAACAGACTGCTGAAAAAATCATTGCCCTTGTCATCCACGATGAGAAAGGCGGGAAAATCCTTAACAGTTACCCGAAAGATGGCTTCCATTCCCAGCTCCGGATATGCCAGAATTTCCATTTGGGTTATACATTCCTTGCCGATGCGCGCGGCCGGCCCGCCGATGGCACCCAGGTAAAAGCCGCCGTATTTTTGACATGCCTCCGTGACGATGCGACTTCGGTTGCCTTTTGCAAGCATTACCAAGGATGCGCCGTGTGCCTGGAAAATCGGCACATAGGAATCCATTCTGCCGGCGGTTGTGGGGCCGAATGATCCGGAGGGATATCCTGTAGGGGCTTTGGCAGGGCCTGCGCAGTAAATAAGGTGGTCTTTAATGAATCGGGGAAGATCGTTCCCCGTATCCAGCAGTTCCTTTAAGCGGGCGTGGGCGATATCTCGCGCGACGGTTATGGGGCCGTTCAACAGCAGCCGGGTGCCCACCGGGTATCGGCTGAGTTCTGCGCGAATGGTGTCCATGGGAAGGGTTAGGTCGATTGGCACCGCAGTGGAAACCCGGGAGGGGATTCCGGCCGAAAGAAATCGGGCCGGATCCATTTCAAGTTGTTCCAGAAAAATACCTTCCCGAGTGATTTTAGCCTTGATATTCCGGTCCGCGCTGCAACTGACGCCCAAGCCGATGGGGCAAGACGCCCCGTGCCGGGGAAGCCGGATGATTCGAATATCATGGCAAAAATATTTTCCCCCGAATTGCGCGCCGATACCAAGTTCCCTGGATAATTCAAGCACCTCTTTTTCCATGGTCCTATCCCTGAACGCATGCCCGAGATGATTTCCCTGAGTGGGCAGGGTGTCCAGGTAGCCGGCCGATGCCAGCTTAACGGTTTTCAACGTCATTTCTGCCGATAATCCGCCGACGACCAAGGCCAGATGGTAGGGCGGGCATGCCGAAGTTCCGAGGGATTTGATTTTTTCTTTAAAAAAGGCCTTCAGATTTTCTGGTTTCAAGACGGCTTTTGTTTTTTGGTATAAAAACGTTTTATTGGCGGAGCCGCCCCCTTTCGCG
Organism: Desulfobacterales bacterium; assembly: GCA_034003325.1. Taxonomy (NCBI): domain Bacteria; kingdom Pseudomonadati; phylum Thermodesulfobacteriota; class Desulfobacteria; order Desulfobacterales; species Desulfobacterales bacterium. The sequence continues at coordinate 2,335 of JAVEYW010000007.1, read as the reverse complement.
ATAAATAAAAACCGGTATTCATCTCCGTCTACGGCTTGAATTTCGATTTGCGCCGGAAGATTGCACCCGGTATTCACTTCGTCAAACATGGACAAGGGGGCGTTTTGCGAATAGCGCAGGTTGTGCCGCGTATACGCATCGAAAACGCCTTCCGAAAGCGCGGCTTCGTCCCCTCCGCCGGTCCAGACGGATTGTCCTTTTTTGCCCATAATAAGGGCGGTTCCGGTATCCTGGCACATGGGGAAAATGCCTTCCGCTGAAATCACGGCATTTTTGAGCAACTCCAAGGCCACCAACCGATCATTGTCCGAGCTGTCGGGATCATTCAGGATTTCCTGAAGCTGTGATAGATGAGAGGTGCGGCATAGATGCGATACATCCGCAAAAGCGGTGTGTGCCAGCAGACGAAGTCCTTCATGTGAGACGGTTAACAGTTTGTGCCCACCAATGGACAGCGAATCAACATGATCCCTTGTCAACAAACGATATGCGGTCGTGTCCGCACCGATCGGGAACATTGATTGATATGTAAATTGCGGTATTCGCAAAACCCCAACTCCTTTTCCGGCACACAGCACGGGGTCATTTAACTAATAATAGCAACTGAATAATTTGGTCATAGAATATATTTTTGCGACAATACTATTATCTGTTTCCTAATTAACCTTGGACCTTATTTTTGACAATCTTAATGGCCTATTTATTAAAAAACGTCCTCTGTCAATAAAAATCTAACAAACTAAACTTGTTCGGTGTTTCGATAACCTGATTGTGGCGCATCACTAAGTAAGTGGTGGTTTCGCTGAACGATTTGTTCGGGGATATTGATCGAACACGCGGATAACCTGCAAACACAATAACCTACTTGTCAGGCAAATTCTTACAGCAAAATCAGAAATCCTCTAATTTACAGAAATTCTAACTCGTAGTAAGTGTAACCAATATTTCGGTTCATTGGTGTCCCCCTCCGTTTAAGATTCAAGTAAATTTTACTGGATATGCCCATTATTGATTTTTAATTAGCGTGAATGTCTGAATAATGGGGATTTCCTCAAAATAGTGACGCATCTGTAAACGTCAATTAGAGCACACGTTATCCGGTTATGGCCGCGGTTGTATTTTTGTCAAGGTATTACGGTACCATTAAAATCAAACTTGTTGTTTTCAAAGACGCCCGGGCTTTTAGTTCAATTTACTACCTGAAAAATTAACACAAAAAAAAGGAGGAGGAAATGAAGAGCAAAATGGGAAAAGGATTTCTGCTGTTTCTGTCTGTGTTAATGTTGATGGCATCTGGCGGAACTGCGGATGCAATGCGATTTGATGTAGGAAAAGACACTGCAGTCGATTGTGATGTCACAGTTGTTTATGGTGCCGGCTTCCGAGTCAAGAAACCGGAAAGCGCGAAGTTGGGTGAATACAATCCTGCCGCGATCAACAGCGACGACGGCAACGAAAATTTCGATCAGTGGGACATGATCAACAACCGATTTAGTACTATTGCCGATATTGACGTAAAGCATAAAAATTTTGGTGTCTTTCTTCGCCCCAGGGCTTTTTATGACTTTGTTTATATGGGGAAAAATTCCAACGACAGTCCAGCCACAAACAACAACTTCCAAGCCGGAGTTATAGACAGTACTGACGATTTTGATGAAGAAACAGAGGATGCTATTGGGAAAAAGGCTGAGATTCTTGATCTTTTTGCTTATGCCCAATTGGAACTGGTGGGCCGTAAGTTGGATCTTCGCGTCGGACGACAAGTGATCCAGTGGGGGGAAAGCTTATACCTTCAAGGAGGTATCGCTTCGGCCATGGCTCATCAGGATGCCAGCCTTTCCACTGCCCCTGGTGTAGAGATAAAAGAAATGCTTCTTCCTTCAGAGGCGGTTTCCATGCAGATGGATATTACGGAAAACGTATCTGTCGGGTCCTTTTATCAATGGAAGTGGGAAAAGCTGCGGTATTATGAGTCCGGGTCCTATTTTAGTACAACAGACTTTCTGGATGAGGCAGGATATTTAATTCTAGGTCGAGGTTTAACAAGAGGCACTGACGATGAAGCGAGTGACTCGGGCCAATTCGGTGTTTCCTTGATGTATCTAGCTGAATGGTTAAATAATACGGAGTTTGGTATTTATTATATCAACTATCATGAGAAGTCGCCAGCGGTTGCCTATGGCCCCAACAAAACTTACTACCTAACATTCAATGCCGTTTCCTTAAGGAACTTAAATGCGTTAATACTTTAAAAATACAATCTGTTATGCTATAAATACATTGTTCTTTTGTATCAGTAAAAAATTCAAAAAAAGGAGAGAACAATGCTCAAAAA